>JBAXDA010000050.1:0-8426 GCA_037141215.1 Candidatus Firestoneibacteriota bacterium
GGGAGTTACAACAGCAACCTTCTGCGGTTTACTCTTAGATACCTTGCAGAGAAAAAGCCCGAGAGCGTTGATATCATTACGGTAGGAAAGAAAGTAAAGGATTATCTTACCCGCAGGAATGTTGAGATAATGGATTCTGAGACAGGTATTTTCCAGTCTTTCAATTACAGTCTTTCGTCGGAGTTTGCCGATAAGCTTGTGGATAATTATTTGGACAGCGATTATGCGGAAGTAAATCTGCTTTACAACGAATTCAAAAATGCCGCCCAGACTACCATTAAAGTAGAGCGTCTTCTGCCGCTTTCCAGAGAAGGCAAGAAGTCGCACCTGGACTATATATATGAACCCGGGGTGAAGGAAATGCTTGAGATCCTGCTCCCAAAATACCTAAAAGTCAGGGTTCATAAGATGCTTCTTGAAGCCAACGCCTCTGAACAGGGTTTAAGAATGTCCAGCATGGATCAGGCAAATAAGAACGCGCGAGATATGATTAAGGACCTGACCCTGGTTTACAACAAGGCCAGGCAGTCAAGCATCACCAGGGAGCTTGCAGATCTGGTGGGCGGAGCGGAAGCGGTAGTATAATTTAGGCCTTGATGCTTAGAGGCGCGGGAGCAAAAAGAAAGACAGCAAAATAATAAAATTCTTGGAGGCTGTGAATTATGGCTAACGAAACAAATATGGGTCATGTGGTTCAAATAATCGGTGTTGTTGTGGATATTGAGTTCAACGCCGGAGAATTGCCGCATATCTACACAGCGCTGAAGATTCAGAGAGATACCCCCGGCGATTACGGGAAAATGGAAATTATTGCGGAGGTTCAACAGCACCTCGGAGATAACACTATAAGAGCGGTTGCTATGTCTTCCACCGACGGCCTTAAGAAAGGTTCTCCGGTTATTAATACCGGGAAACCCATCATGGTTCCGGTCGGAAGATCCACCCTCGGCAGGATGTTTAATGTGCTCGGGGAACCGATTGATAACGGGCCCGAAGTAAAGTCCGACAAATATTATCCTATTCATAGGGATGCTCCTTCTTTTGAGGATCAGGACACGAGGGTCTCTATGCTTGAGACCGGAATAAAAGTTATTGACCTGTTGGCTCCGTATCCAAAGGGCGGTAAAGTCGGTTTATTCGGAGGCGCGGGAGTAGGCAAGACGGTTACGATAATGGAGCTTATCAGGAATATTGCGACCGAACACGGCGGTTTCTCGGTCTTTGCCGGTGTCGGAGAGCGTACCAGAGAAGGGAATGATCTCTGGCTTGAAATGAAGGAATCGGGAGTGCTTGAAAAAATGGCCATGGTCTTCGGGCAGATGAACGAACCGCCGGGCGCGAGACTCCGTGTCGGGCTTTCCGGTCTTACGATGGCCGAGTATTTCAGGGATGAGGAAGGACAGGATCTCCTGCTCTTTATTGACAACATCTTCAGGTTCATTCAGGCGGGGTCAGAGGTTTCTGCACTGCTCGGACGCATGCCTTCGGCGGTGGGCTATCAGCCCACGCTTGCTACAGAGATGGGAGCATTGCAGGAAAGAATTACCTCGACAAAGAAAGGTTCAATTACTTCTGTGCAGGCGATCTATGTGCCTGCGGATGATCTTACCGACCCTGCCCCGGCCATTGCCTTCTCTCATCTTGACGCAACGACCGTGCTCTCAAGGCAGTTGACGGGGCTCGGTATTTATCCGGCGGTTGATCCCCTGGATTCAACTTCAAAAATACTTGATCCGAGGGTTGTGGGCCAGGAGCACTATGACACCGCCCGCGGAGTGCAAAAGATACTCCAGCGCTATAAGGAACTTCAGGACATCATCGCCATTCTCGGTATTGAAGAACTCTCTGAAGAAGACAAGCTTATAGTTGCCAGGGCGAGGAAAGTTCAGAGATTCCTATCCCAGCCAATGTTCGTCGCAGAGGCCTATACCGGCAGGCCCGGAAGGTATGTGCCGGTGGACCAGACCATAAAAAGTTTCAAAGGCCTGATTGAAGGAAAGTATGATGACCTGCCGGAACAGGCGTTTTATATGGCAGGGCCTATTGAAGATGTCATTGAGAGAGCGGAGAAACTCAAAGCGTGAGCGAAACAGAGAAGAAAATAATGCTGGAGGTGGTTTCTCCCTCGGAGATACTTTTCAGCGGAGAAGTGGACTCTCTTGTGGTAAATGCCGCTAAGGGGAAAATGGGAGTGCTGCATGATCACGCGCCTCTTGCCGCCGTCCTAAAGCCGGGATTAATAAAGTTCCGGGTCTCAGGAAAAGAAATAAGTTATAAAACCTCGGACGGTTTTCTGGAAATAGGAGAGAACAGAATCAGGGTCATTGTGGAAAGCGCGGAGGCGTTGAAATGAACGACATAAAAATGGAATTTAATGAGCTTAAAAAAAGAGTTGAAGAACTTCGGGGGCATCTTTGATGTTTCAGGGAAAACTGAAGAATTAAAAAAAATTGACGAAGAATCTTCTAAGGATAATTTCTGGGCGGAGAACGAGAAAGCAAGAAAACTTCTTAAGAAGCGCGAGCAGATGAAGAGGGATATTGACGGCTGGAACCGCCTCAATTCCGAGATTGAAGACTTGAAGACGGGTTTTGAACTTATAGCGGAAGAGAACGACGAAGGCCTTGCCAAAGAACTCCTGCAAAAATCAGAAAAACTCAAAAAGGATGTGGAAGCGCAGGAACTCCTTGTGTTTTTTACGGGTGAATACGATTTTGGCAACGCTTTTCTTTCCATCCACCCCGGCGCCGGCGGAACGGAATCGCAGGATTGGGCTTCAATGCTGCTCAGGATGTATTCCAGGTGGATAGAACGCAGGGGCTATTCCGTAGAAACCGTGAATCTTCTCCCAGGCGACGAAGCAGGACTAAAAGATGTGACACTTCTCATATCAGGGCCTAATGCTTACGGCTATTTGAAATCAGAGAAGGGAGTCCACCGCCTGGTACGCATCTCGCCTTTCGATTCAAATAAGAGACGGCACACTTCTTTTGCTTCGGTTGATGTAATGCCCGAGGTTGATGATGTTCAGATAGAAGTAAAAGACGAGGATTACCGTCTTGACACTTTCCGAGCGTCAGGCGCGGGAGGCCAGCATATAAACAGGACGGACTCGGCGGTCAGGATGACCCATTACGCAACCAATATAGTCGTCACCTGTCAGAGCGAGCGGTCTCAGATGAAGAATAAAGCGATGGCGCTAAAGGTCCTCAAATCCCGGCTCTACGAGTATTATCTCAGAGAACAGAATGAGAAAATGAAGAAAGTGCAGGGAGAGAAGAAGGATATTGAGTGGGGCAGCCAGATAAGGTCTTATGTTTTGCAACCCTACCAGATGGTAAAGGATGTGCGTACAGGGTACGAGACAAGCCAATCCCAGGCTGTATTGGATGGGGAAATAGACCAGTTCATTGAAGCTTATCTTAAGGCAAATGCCGGAGCAAAGAAGAGTTAAAAATAGGCTGGTCCAAGATCCTTTCCCTTTCCTAGCCTTATTTATGTTTGCTACACCTAGTGTTTGGAATCCTTCCAGACCACAAGAAAACCTAGATAAATTCAACTTCTTATTGACAAATCAAGGAAAATTGATATACTATATCTAGTAGTATGTGTGGCTATTTTTCGCTATATGGGGTAGAATTTTATCTTTTTGCCTGGGATGAAACTCAGGCAAAATAGTGCAATCTTAATATTATTGTCCGTAGCAGAGGAAGGCTATTGAGGTTAAAGAAGTTAGAACTATACGGGTTTAAATCTTTCGCGGATAAAACGGAGATCGTTTTTGAGCCCGGTATTACCTGTATTGTCGGCCCTAATGGCGCCGGCAAATCCAATGTTGTTGATTCTATCCGCTGGGTGCTTGGCGAGCAGAGCGCAAGATCGTTAAGAAGCACGCAGATGGACAATGTTATTTTCAACGGCACCGAGACCAGAAAACCGCTGGGTATGGGCGAGGTCGCGCTTACTTTCTCCGAAACCAAAGGACAGCTCTCGCTTGAATTTGAAGAAGTGCAGATTATGCGCCAGATCTTCCGCGGCGCGGATTGCGAATATTTCATAAACAAATCCCCCTGCCGGTTGAAAGACATCAGCGAGCTCTTCCTTGACACAGGCGTCGGTACGGATACTTATTATATTATGGAACAGGGAAAGATGGATGCCCTGCTCTCCGCGAAACCCATGGACAGAAGATTTATCTTTGAAGAAGCTGCCGGGATCTCAAAATACAAACTAAGAAAAGACGAGGCTCTTAAGAAACTTGACCAGACAGAACAGAATCTGCTCCGAATCAAGGATATAATCGGAGAGGTGAAGCGGCAGGTAGGAAGCCTTGAAAGGTACGCTAAGAAAGCGGAGAAGAGCAAAAAACTCAATGAAGAACTCCGGGCGGTTGAGACCGCTCTGCGTTACAGCGAATACACGGCGCATTCTGCCGAATTAAAAGCGCTTACGGAGAAAGAAGCCGCGCTTAAAGCCGAAGTTGAAAAGATAGAAGCAGATATAATCACGGAAGACAACAGGCTGCAGGAAGGAAGAAAGCGGCTCTTTGAAGAAGAAAAGAACCTGAGCGGAAAGCAGGAGGAGTTTTACCGGCTTGCCTCCGAGATAAGCAATGTTTTTAATAAGGTCAACCTGCAAGGCGAGCAAAAAGAACGCCTGCAGAGAGAGATTGAAGAGATTAATTCCAGAATAGCAGACCTGGATAGAAAAGCAGGCAATGCAAAAAACCTCACCGAGAAATCCAGATTGGAGTACCGCGAGACCGTTGAGTCGCTGGCTTCCGAGAAAGAAAGGATAGCCAAACAGATAGACGCTATTAAAGCAGCGAAAGAAAAATTAAAGCAGGATCAGAAAGCCCTCGAAGAATTCCGTATTCAGTTGTTTGACATTCTGAACGAGGGCGTGCATTTAAAGAATGACCTGAAGAACTACGCGAACAGAGAACAGGAATTCAAGGCAAGGGGAGAAAGGCTTGCCGCCAGAAAGCAGGAGTATCTCGGACAGAAAAGTTCTATTAACGATAAGCTCGCCGGTCTTAAGAAAACTCTTGCGGCCATGGGAGACAGCGGAAAGTTTACGACTTCAGACAGCATCTATGAGTACACCGCCGGAGAAGTAAAAAAGCTTGAAGAGTTCGAACAGGAAATATCCTCAGACTTCAGCGCTGCCGAGAATGCGGAGAGCCTGACTCTTGTAAAAAAGATTATCGCTGCCATCAAAGGAAAGTGGTCGGCTTATTCAAAGAGGGTTAAACCTCTTTTCCTGGTTCTTCAGGATGTTGAAGGCACCGTCGCAAAAAAACAGGAAGAGCAGAATTATATTGCGGAGCTTGAGAGGCAGGACCGGGAGATTGCGCTCCTGGATGCGGAGTCCGCCCAGCTTGATTCTCAGAGAGCGGAGATAAAGAAAGCGTCAGACGGCGTAAGCGAAAAACTCTCCTGGGTAGAGAAAAAACACAAAGAACACGAAGAGAAAATAAAGACGCTTGAACTTTCCCTTGCTGACGCCAGAAAGAACGAAGAGAGCGACGGAGTTTTGTTTACGGACCTTAAAGTCAAGCTCACCTTCTTAGAGCAGAAAGAGATAAACCTCAAGAACGATATTGACCGCCTGGCCCTTAATCTGGAAGAGATACAGGTTAACAGGAATCTTTACCTCAAAGAAATAGAAGGAAAGAGCGCTGCCATACGCTCAACATCTGCCGAGACTGCCAGCCTTAGTAAATTCCTGGAAGAGATTAAGCCGAAGAAGGAAGCACTGGAGCAGGCCGTAGCCGGTGAAAGGAAAAACAACGAGAATATAAGAGAAGCCTTTTTCAAGGACGAGGAAAAACTCCGCGCCCTAAGGCAGGACCACGAAAGAAAACAGAAGAAATCCTATGAATATCAGCTTGAAACCAATAAGCTCTCTCATAAGGTCGCAGGCATAAAAGAGCAGGTTCTTAAGGAATACAAGCTTGATCTGGCTTCCTACAGCCCTGAAAGCGACTATCTGGCCGTGAACAATATCTCTCTTGAAGCGGCAGCGCAAAGAATCGGGGAATTGAGGCTGGCAATAGAAGAAATAGGGCCGGTAAATATGATGGCCATGGACGAATACGCCGAACTTACCGAGCGTTATAACAATCTTTCCGCTCAGGAAAGAGACCTTTCGGAAGGCAAAAACGCGCTTGTACGCACAATTAACCAGCTTAATGCTACAACAAAACAGCTCTTCCTTGAGACTTTCGTTAAAATAAAGAATAACTTCAACGAGGTGTTTAGAAAGCTCTTTAACGGCGGGCATGCCGACCTGGTGCTTCTTGACGAGGAAAATCTCCTCGAGACAGGAATAGAGGTAATAGCAAGGCCTCCCGGGAAGCGCCCTTCCAATGTCGGTATGCTTTCCGGCGGAGAGAGGGCAATGACCGCCATAGGACTGCTTTTTGCGGTCTTTATGGTAAAGCCGTCCCCCTTCTGCATCCTTGACGAAATTGATGCTCCTCTTGACGATTCAAATGTAATACGCTTAAGGGATATGCTTAAGAGCACCTTTACCAATGTGCAGTTTATTATGATTACGCATAACAAGATAACTATGGAAATAGCCGATGTGCTCTACGGGGTTACCCAGACGGAACCCGGTGTCTCCCAGATACTCTCCGTCAAACTCAACGACATAGAGCCTTCAGGACAGGTAAAGGTTTCCAAGGAAAACGCAGGCTAATCGGTTCCGCTCGTCCAATCTAATCTTGATAATCTGCTTATCCATTTGCTATACTAATCTTATAAGAAAAATCAAACCGTTGCTGTTCTAAGGAGCGCCCTATGATCAAACCTCTTGTTGCAATAGTGCTTGGCTCTGATTCAGATCTTGTAATAATGTCGGAGACAGCAAATGTGCTGGAGAAGGCAGGAGTTCCTTTTGAATTTGTCATAGCTTCGGCGCACAGGTGCCCGGACTATGTAAAAGAAAGCGTAAAGGCCTACGAGAAGGAAGGGGTAAAGGTCTTTATAGCCGCTGCAGGCCTGGCAGCCGCTCTTCCCGGAGTCATTGCCGCAGAAACCACGCTTCCCGTAATCGGAGTCCCCCTTAACAGTTCGAGTCTTAACGGATTGGACTCTCTCTATGCAATAGTTCAAATGCCCGGAGGAGTTCCTGTCGGGACCATGGCCATAGGCAGAAACGGGGCCGTGAACGCGGGGATGTACGCAATAAGCATACTTGCGCTTAGGGACGAAAAACTCGCTAAGTGGCTTTGTGAGCATAAGAAGAAACTGTATGACAGTATCGTGAAAAAATCCATCAAGCTCAAAGAAAAAGGCTACAAAAAATACATGGAAGAAATGGGCAAATAAAATGAATAAACAGGCTGCAGCGGATAAAGTACTGGGAAAAGAGAATACGGCTTTTCTGGCTCAAAAGCTCAAAGATGGGGCGGTTGTAGGCATTCCTACGGATACGGTTTACGGAGTCGCCGCATTGATGAGCAATTTAAAAGCGGTGGACAGGATCTACCGCATTAAGAACCGTCCTAGGAATAAACCGCTTATTATCTTCGTGAGCGATCCTCATCAGGTTGACGAATTTGTGGAAGAAATGCCTCCCTTTGGCATAGAGCTGATGGAAGCCTTCTGGCCGGGACCGCTTACCCTTATCTTTCCTGCGGCAGACACAGTTTCAAGAGAGATAACAGCGGGCCTTAACACGGTAGGCGTGCGCATACCGGATTGCAAAATAGTAATGGATATTCTTAAACTGGTCAAAGAACCTCTCTGTGTAACCAGCGCGAACCTCTCCGGCAAAAAAGACCCGGTTACTGCCGAGGAAGTAATGGCTGAGTTAGGGGATTCGCTGGACTATGTGCTGGACGGAGGCGTGACGCACCATAAACTTGTCTCCACAATTGTTGATGTTACGGGCGCCAGGCCGAAGATAATCAGGCAGGGCGCGCTAAAGAAGTCAAAACTTGAAAATGTGGTGATGGATATAGAATGAAAATTCTTTTTGTATGCACCGGTAATACCTGCAGAAGCGTAATGGCGGAGTATTATCTGAAGAAACGCCTGAAGGATCTAAAAATTAAGGATGTCGAGGTGGGCTCGGCCGGAACGGAAGCCTCCGCCGGCAGTACTGCTTCAGCTACAGCTTTATTGGTCTTAAAAATGCGGGAAATTGACGCGTTTGAACATAGATCCAGAACCGTAACCAAAAAGATAATGGAAACTTCCGATTATATCTTCGCGCTTTCAGAGGAACATGTTAAAGACTTGCTTATCAGGTATCCTGAGTTTTATGAGAAGGTTTGCTTGCTTGATGAAGAGGGAGTGCCGGATCCTATAAGCGGCACGGAACAGGAATATCTTAAAGCGTTTGAAACCATAAAAAAAGCCGTTGAGAGGAATGTATTGCCGACGATACTGTGATAGAAAGACAAAAAAACACAA
>JBAXDA010000051.1:0-8322 GCA_037141215.1 Candidatus Firestoneibacteriota bacterium
TATATGCTTTCAGGTAAAAGATATTAATGCAACCGCAAGAATGCTTAAAAGGAAAAAAATAGTTCAGAAAGACCGTTTTAAATGGGGCGAATACGGTGAATTGATTTTTGCGGAAGATCCTGACGGCAACAAGATTGAATTTTCCTGGTATTCCCGGAAAAGCCCGCTTTTAAAACATATGAAATAGAAAGCAATTAGTCAACAGTAGAAAAAGAACCGCGTGCGAACGCGGTTCTTTTCTTTTAGGAGAACTATTAATCAAATCTTAACATGTCTATTATCAGTTCTTAATCAGAGTGTCTTATAATTAAATAGAAAAGATCTAATTGTAGAATAAAATATCTTAATGAAATATTAACATAGTCTAAATGCTAAGTTAACTTGAATATTGTATCATCTGGTAGTAAACACCAGGAAAAAACAGCGCTTAATGGTGATTCGGCGAAACGCTTTTACGGGAGGTGTTAAAACTTTAGGTCCCTTTAAAAAATAGAAATAAATCTTAAGGAGGAGAAATGTTAAAGTCTAAAATAGTTGTAGTAGCAGTGGCAGTACTCTGCATTACCGGCATATCTTTCGCCGGCGAAACAGACCTTTTGATCCAGAAGCTTCTTGAAAAGAATGTCCTTGACGCCGGTGAGGCGCAACAGATAATGGCGGAAACTAAGGATGAAGTAAGCAAAAATCTCGCGACCGCAAAAGCAGAAAATGTTCCGGTTTGGGCGCAGAAAATAACCTGGTCGGGCTATACCCAGTTCTCTTTTACCGACAATCCCGCGCTTGGCGGCGTTGAGCCTTTTACGGTAAAAAGAGCAAGAATTGCAATGACCGCAAAGCTTAACGATTGGGCAACCATAAAGATTCAGCCGGATTTTTCGGCTATTCAGGTGCCAAACGCGGTTGTGGTAACTACTACGACCGGTGTTGTAGCCGGTTCGACTGATGCCAATAAATATGTAAAGACCGTAGCAGTGACGGTAACAGAGCCTCGCATGGCTTTTAAGGAAGTATGGGCTGACCTTACTGCCGACAGAGATCTGGCTACATTCAGGATAGGACAATATCACCAACCGTTCGGCTTTGAAAATCCTTATTCATCTTCCAGAAAGAAACTGTTTGATACCCCACAGTATATGACAGGAATACTTGCCGCAGACTATGACTATGGTGTACAGATTTGGGGCAATCTTCCCGGTAACAACAAACAGTATCTGCAGTATCGTCTTGCTGTAATGAACGGCAGCACGGCCGGCACCGAGACCAATGCATACAAAGATCTCGGCTTCAGGGTCTGCTCCACTGTGATAAGCGGCCTTGAACTTTCAGCTTAGGGCTATTTCAGGAATATCGGCGGCACTTATGAAACAGCCATGGATGTCTACGCGAAATGGGAAAGCGACTCTTTGTTCTCGCTCGTCGGCAACTGCCCGACCTTCTTCACCTTTGAAGTAGCCGGAGGCAAAGACAAGGCTAATGTTCTGACAGCCCTTAACTCTATTGCAACTCTTGAAATACAGCCGTTCGGACTGCTTATGCCCTGCCTTGCAGGTGTAGCGCCTGTTGTAAGAGCTGAACAGTGGGATCCAAACCAGAATGACGGCGGCGCGGATGTAATAAACTATTACACAGTCGGCGTGAACTTTTATATGGACCCGGCGGTAAGAATCCTTGTTGATTACCGTATGAGAGATGTAAAGCCAGAATTGAACACGATGAATGTTATGGTTCAGTTAAACTATTAGTACAAACTTTTAAAAGGAGGATACATGAAATTACTTAATGTACTTGCTTCAGCCGCGATTCTTGCCGGGCTTTGCTCCGGAGCGAATGCGGACAAAAAATTAGTAATAGATGGTTCCAGCACCATACTACCCGTAGCTCAGGCGGCCGCAGAAAAGTATATGGATAAAACCCCCGGAATAACTCTGACTGTAAAAGGCGGAGGTTCCGGAATCGGGGTTGCTTCGCTTCAGGATTCTACGTGTGATATAGCTAACTCTTCAAGACCTATCAAGGGATCTGAAATTGCAATTGCACTTACAAAAGGTGTTGACCCAAAAGCTACGGTTATTGCTCTGGACGGTATAGCCGTTGTTGTCAACCCGTCAAATGAAGTAAGCGCATTGACCAAAAAACAGGTAAGAGGAATATTTAACGGTTCTATTTCTGATTGGGCTCAGGTGGGTGGCGCGGCAGGAAAGATAGTAGTTGTTTCCAGAGATACTTCAAGCGGAACCTATGAAGCTTTCGGAGCGCTGGCTTTGATGGGAGACAAGATGAGACCTGACGCTATGCTTCAAGCTGCGAGCCAGGCTGTAGCGACAACAGTTTCTAAGACACCCGGAGGAATAGGTTACACCGGAATAGGCTACATAAGCGATGTAGTAAAAGCAGTTACAATAGAAGGCGTAGCTTGCAAGAAAGAAAATGTATGGAACAATACCTATCCTTATTCAAGGCCTCTCTTTATGTACACAAACGGCAAGCCTCAGGGCGAGGCAAAGAAATTCATTGATTTTGTTTTAAGCGCAGAGGGTCAGAGCATAGTTGAAGAACAGGGATTTGTACCTTTAAGGAAACTTAAGTAAAAGGAGAGGGCGCCGGTCTAGTATAAACCGGCGCCCAACCATAAAATGGGATTAACAGATAAAATCTACAAATACATATTTATGATTATTGCCTTCTCTTCCTTTGTGTTTTTATTAGGTATAATAACAGTCCTTTTTACGGAAGGCCTTCCTGTTTTCTCCTTTACAAGTGTGATCAATTTTATTTTTGGCAAAAGTTGGTATCCTACGGCTGTCCCTCCTGAATTCGGTATTTTTCCCGTTATACTGGGCTCGCTGATTGTCACACTCGGCGCAATGATTTTGGCTGTTCCTGTTGGAATAGGCAGCGCGCTTTACATCCACGAAATAGCAGGAGAAAAACAGAAAATGTTTCTTAAGCCGATTGTTGAACTCCTCGGAGCGGTGCCTTCAATAATTTATGGGTTTTTTGGTATGGTAGTCGTGGCGCCTTTTGTTCAAAATCTATTTAAAATACCAACCGGACAATGTGCTTTTACAGGAGCTTTAATTCTTGGAGTTATGGCTATCCCGGTCGTTTGCAGTATAGCAGAAGACGCCTTAAGTGTTGTTCCGAAAAGTTACAGAGAGGCTTCCTATGCTCTTGGGGCGAACAGATGGCAGACCCTCTGGAAGGTTATAATGCCTGCAGCAGGTTCAGGAATTTCAACATCGGTTATACTTGGAATCAGCAGAGTTATGGGAGAGACGATGACGGTGCTTCTGGTTACCGGCGGAGCTGCTATGATTCCCGGTTCAATATTTGATCCCGTGAGACCGATGACTTCTACAATAGCGGCTGAAATGGGAGAGGCGGCTGTCGGTGGATCTCATTATCATGCGCTCTTTGCAATAGGTCTTGTTCTTTTTCTTGTGACGATGGTAATGAACATTGTAGCTGAATACATAGGAAGAAAATACAGGATTAAACTGGGGTTAGATGTATGAAAACAAGAGCAGATATTAATCAAAGACTCGGTTTTGTCATGCTGATTGTTTGTATAATTATTGCGCTTTTGGCGCTAAGTTCTTTAATTTACTTTATAGCCTCTAACGGAATCAGAGCCTTTTCCTGGACTTTTTTTACCGACATCCCGCGAAAGTCCATGACTGCCGGGGGGGTAGGTCCCGCAATAGTGGGCACTCTGTATTTGGTTCTGGGCTCTATAGTATTTTCTTTACCACTAGGCGTAATTACAGCAATTTACCTTTGTGAGTATTCTCCTAAGAATTTCACCTTGAATCTGATTAGGATGAGTATTAACAATCTCGCCGGTGTTCCTTCGGTAGTTTTCGGGTTGTTTGGCCTGGCAGTCTTCGTGAAACTTTTTAATCTTCATGTGTCTTTGTTGTCAGGCAGTTTAACCCTGGGTATCTTAATTTTACCGGGTATTATTTCGGCTTCATATGAGGCTCTAATTGCTGTACCTCAATCACTTCGGGAAGCCTCTTACGCTCTTGGTGCTACTCAGATACAGACAATAAGAAAAGTTATACTGCCTGCAGCGCTTCCCGGCATTTTAACAGGCATTATACTGGGAGTCGGCAGGGCAGCCGGAGAAACGGCGCCTATTATGTTTACTGCGGCAACATTTTACAGCAGATCGTATCCATCAACAATAATGGGTGAAGTTATGGCTCTTCCTTATCATATCTATGTTCTAATGACAGAGGGCACTAATCCTGCGAAACAAACAATGATTGCTTATGGCTGCGCTTTAATACTTTTAATTCTTGTTCTTGCGGTCTCAGCGATAGCTATCTATTTAAGACAAAAACAAAGGAGAAAGTATGCCTAATGAAGACCTTTCAATAAGGATGAAAGCGCAGGATGTGAATTTTTTTTATGGTTCCAAAAAAGCGCTAAATAGTATAAATATGGATATTTATAGTAACAAAGTAACTGCCCTGATAGGACCTTCAGGCTGCGGGAAGTCGACATTTATAAGGCTTTTAAACAGAATGAACGATTTGATAAGTACTTCGAGGCTTGACGGTAAAATACTGCTTGACGGGAAAAATATCTATGATAAAGATATCGATGTAGTTGAATTAAGAAGGAAAGTCGGAATGGTTTTTCAGAAGCCTAATCCATTTCCCAAGAGCATACTTGAAAATCTGAGCTATGGCCTTGAAATTAAAGGCATAAAAGATAAAAAATTCATAGAAGAAAAGGTGTATATCTCCTTAAAGAAGGCAGCCCTTTGGGATGAGATTAAGGACCGCCTTAACGAAAGCGCTCTTCGCCTGTCCGGCGGGCAGCAGCAGCGGCTTTGTATTGCAAGGTGCCTCGTCGTGGAACCTGAAGTTATACTTTTTGACGAGCCCTGCGCCAGCCTGGATCCTATTTCAACCAGGAAGATAGAAGAGCTGATAATTGAGCTTAAACAATTCTATACCATAGTTATAGTTACGCATAATATGCAGCAGGCTGCCAGGGTTTCTGATTACACGGCATTTATGTACCTGGGAGATCTTATAGAATTTGGCCATACAGACAAAATCTTTACTGTGCCGAAAGATAAAAAGACTGAAGAATGCCTGACTGGAAAATTCGGATGAAGAGAGCTTTTGGAGTTAACCTTTATTTTAATGTTATTCAGGAGGAAGAATGCAGGAGAAAATAGAAGCAATAAAAAAGGAAATAACAGCTTACGCGAGTTTTATAGATAATATGGTGGAAAACAGCGTTAAAGGGTTTTATGTCTCCGATGAAAAAATTTTGAATGCCGTAATCAACGACCTTGAGCCGTTTTCCAATGATGAGGAAATCAAGATGGATGAGGTCTGCGTAAAATTTATAGCTCAGCAACAGCCGGCAGGCAAAAATCTCCGTACGATTATAATGACCCTGCGCATGACAAACGACCTGGAACGCATGGGTGATCACGCGGTAAATATTTCCGAGAGCGCTCTCTTCCTTATTAAAAACCCCGTAAAGATGGATTATAAAGACATCAAAGTAATGGCGGATGAGACGATAAAGATGCTCCGCAACAGTCTCCAGGCTTTTATGACGGAAGACGCGGCTCTTGCGAAAAAAGTCTGCGAGAATGATGATGTTGTGGATGACCTCCGGGAAAGGATACTCAGAGAAATTGTATTGCTGGTAGGCAAGGAGCCTGAAAGCATTGAGCAGGGACTGCATGTTGTAAGGATAATAGGAAACCTGGAAAGGATAGCAGATCTTACTACAAATATTTGTGAAGATGTTATCTTTATAGCCGAAGGCACCTCAATCAAGCATAATAAGAACATTTAAACTCCCTTATACAAAAAGCCTCAATTTGGCTGGAACTGGCCGTCTAAAAGGTGGTAAAATGAGTAAAACAAATACAACAGAACACAAATGCGCACAGGGAAGGCGGTTATGGCTGAAAATAAAGGGAAAAGATGCGGAGTTATAGATATAGGCACGAATTCCCTAAAGCTCCTAATTGCGGAAAGCGACGGCAAAGAAACAAAAAATATAGAGCGTCTCAAGAATGTCATCCCAATCGGCAAGGATGTCTTTTTCACGGAAAGGATTTCGCAGGAAACGACAAAGATAGCAATTGCCATACTTGAAAAATATAAAAATAAACTTTCAGAATACGGCATAGAAGACATAAAGATTATAGCAACAACCGCCGTCAGAGAAGCTATAAACAAAGATGTTTTTATTGATACTATTTACAGAAAAACAGGTTTGAAGATAGAAGTGCTTACTGCGGGAGATGTAGTTTATTATATTGACGCATTTCTTTACCATACCCTTAAAGACAAGTATCCCATCCATGATAAAAACCTCCTGATCGCCGAGCTTGGCTCCGGCAGCCTTGATGTCTCCATACTTGAGAAAGGTTACACCCTAATGACTCTCGGCCTTCCGCTTGGTCCTTTAAAACTTAAACAGTTCTCAAGCGCGCTTGAAGGAAGTTATAATGAAATTAACTATGCCCTTGAAGAATATATTGAGAATGAAATCTCATATATCAGGCGTAATTTGCCTTCTGATTTAAAGATAGATGATATTATTTTGATTGACGAGAATTATGCTTCCTATCTGAACAGTATTACTGCTAAAGCCAGCCTTGAACCTGATTTTATGCGAATCTCAAAACCCGATGCTTCAGAGATAGTAAATGTGCTCTCGGAAAGGACTGCGCGCGATATCTCAACAGAGTTTAAAATACCCTCAGAAACGGCGGAAACTATTACTTCTTATGCTATGACACTGAACAGCCTTTTTAGTCTGGCTAACAGCGAATATATCTATGTGCTGAAAGCTTCCTTGTCGGAGGCTATTATAGCCGGCATACTGCTTGATTATGAAGTTTCTCCAAAATACAACAAGACTAACCAGTTGCTTTCAATGACTACCTTTATATGCAAAAAACATAATCTTGACTTAAAGCATATAAAACAGGTGAGCTGGCTTTCAGAAATACTTTTTGCGGGGCTTAGGGAGCAGCTGGGTTTAAAGAAACCGGAGCTTCTTTTTCTCCTGCTTGCGGCTCAATTGCATGATACCGGAATGATTGTTTCCAACCGCGCGCATCATAAACACTCGGAATACCTTATTTCTTCCCTTAACCTTTTCAGATTGAGCGAAGAGGACATTAAAATAATCGCGTGTATAGCAAGGTATCACAGGAAAGCTCACCCCTTAAAGACGCATCTTTTATACAGGTCTCTGCCTTCAGAAAAGCAGATACTTGTACAGAAATTAAGCGCTTTGCTAAGAATTGCCAATGCCTTGGACGGCTCTCATAAGCAAAAAGTAGCGAAATTGGAGCTTGTTTACAACAAAACCCAGGAATTGATTCTTGCTCTGGAAGTAAAAGATTCTTTTACCCTGGAAAGGGCAGATTTCCTGGATAAAAAAGAGCTCTTAGAGGAAATCTCCGGACTGCTTGTATCTTTGAAAATAAAGGGCGTATAGAATGGATATTAAGTTGATGGAAGCAAGACAGAAATATATTCACAGAGACATCAGCTGGCTGATGTTTAATGAGCGGGTGATAGAAGAAGCCGAGGATATCTCTAATCCTTTGCTTGAAAGATTGAAATTTCTGGGTATCGCAGTTAATAATCTTGATGAATTTCTGATGGTCAGATATGCGGGAGCTTTAAGCCTTTTCAATCAAGGTTATACAAAACAGGACAGTTTTGGTTATTATCCGGGAGAGCTTGTAGAACAGCTTAGGAGCCGTGTAAGAGAACTCAACTCCCGGCTTTATGATTTATTTAGCGTTAAAATACTTCCCGAAATGAAGAAAAATAATATTTCTCTGCGCGAATACACGGAGCTGAATCAGGAACAGAAGAAACAGGTTAAGATTTTCTTTGAAAACACGATTTTCCCAACCGTAACTCCTATGGCGGTTGACCAGGGACATCCTTTCCCGGCGCTTTCAACAAAGACTATTTCCTTTGCCATAAAACTCAAGAACGGCAAAAAGACTTTCCTGGCGGTCCTGCCTCTGCCTAAATCACTCCCTAGGGTTTTTAAGCTAAAATCCTCTCAGGACGAATTTATTGTTATTGATGATATTTTAAGGAACAATTTAGAGGTATTCTTCCGCGGTTATGAAGTAGTAGATGTTTTAAAGTTCAGGATATTAAGAGACAGTGAACTGGATTTTGAAGAGGAAGAAAGTCCGGATTTACTCGAAACAATAGAGAACAGCATAAGGAATAGAGCAAGAGGAAAGGTCGTGTATTTAGAAGCGGAGGCAGGTTACTCAAAGAGTTTAATGGCGGAAATATGCGA
>JBAXDA010000052.1:0-8177 GCA_037141215.1 Candidatus Firestoneibacteriota bacterium
CTATCGCCGAAGGTGCGACTCAGCGTCACGCGTGAACGCCTAAATCAACTCAGCACACGTCTGCAGTCAGCCGGCTTTGAATCCATTCTCTCACGCGGTTATTCGATTGTGCGCGATGCCGACGGGAAAGTCATCAGCTCGAGCAAATCAGTTAAGACCGGCAAAAAAATCCGCCTCAAATTCAGCGACGGCGAAGCCGGAGCAGTGGGAGAATAGCACGTAGTGCTATTCCAGGGGGCACGTTAGCAAGGTGAGACGGTGACAATATGAGAAGCAACGTTTTCGTTTATCTCATTTATTATAGATGAAAGAGTTGTTGATTTACCATTGCCTGTCGTACCCGTTACAAGTATCATCCCTCTTTTTTCGAGCGCTATCTCTTTAAGAACGACAGGAAGATGAAGCTCGTTAAAAGAAAGTATTCTCTTAGGTATGACCCTCAGGGCTATGGCGATTGAGCCTCTTTGCCTTGCGATATTTGCCCTGACTCTGAACTCTCCTACTTCCCTTGCTAAATCACACTCATTCGTTCTTTCAAATTTTTGCCTTTGTTTCTTATCAATCAGGCTGTAGGCAATCGACTTGGTCTGTTCCGGGGTTAGTTTTTCGTCTCCAAAATTAATCAGTTCACCGTCTATCCTCCAAAGAGGAGGACTGCCTACTTTTAAATGGATATCAGAAGCCTGCTGATCAAGCATCTCTCTCAGCAAAAGATTAATATTCATTTCCTTCTCTCTCCCAAACAGGTTCAATCACTTTACGGCTATTTTGTGTTTCTCTAGCAGTCTGCCTTGCATTCACACCTGAGGAAAGCTCATCCAAAAGAATAAACCCGGGCTGCAACCTCAAAGCCCTGCAATTTAAATTTTTCCCTGATTGCCATAAGCCAGAGAATACTCTAATTTGTATAATTTATCAGATAAACCGGCTAATTTCAACAGTTCAATTGATCTTTCGGCAATATTGTTGCTGCTTTCCTGAAAACGCCTTAGTTTTGGCCCTGCCAAACAACCCACCATTATCTTTATAAAAAGGGACAGCTTTGCCGAGACCGCTTGACAAAGACCCGCAATACAGTCAAAAAACGCTGTTTTATAAGCAACGTTCGTCCTTATAAGGTCAATAACAGTATTTGACTATAGGCTGCATTGGTTATATTTAATATGAAAGTATTCATGAACATATTATCAGATAAGAGCACTATGATTTCAAGCGGAGTGCCGACACTTAACATGTAATGTTAGCAGCCCAGAGGCTTCCGGAAGATTAAGATTTAAAACATGGCCAGCAGACGGAGCAATAAAGGTCCAAAAAGCATTATGAATATAACAGGAAATATAAACAGGACCAGAGGTATAAGCAATTTTACCGGGGCTTGTAAGGCTAATTTTTCAATCTTTTGAGACCTAACAACTCTTATTCCGGAAGCTTGCGCCCTTAAGGTCTTAGCCATTCCTGTTCCGAGTTCAATTGCTTGAATTATTGCAGAGACAAAAGAAGAAAACTCTTTTACTCCGGCCCTTGAAGCCATACTATTTAGAGCTTCCTTCCTTGTCTTTCCGTACTTTACATCTGAAAGATATTGAAGAAATTCCTTTTTCACCGGGTTTTCATTTGAATTCTGCGTGTATTTGATTATGGCTGCATCATAACTGAGGCCTGCCTCAACACAGACAGTTATCAGGTCAAGCGCAAAAGGAAGAGAAGAGCAGAGTTCCCTCTCATAAACCGCTCTTCTTTCTCTTAACCACAGATCAGGAAGAAAGAATCCGCCGGCCAGAACACAAAAAGAAAATAATACTCCTGCCTCAATAAAGAATGACAGAAGAAGTCCTGCAAGCAGGCAAAGCTCTTTTATCCCCATAAATTCGTTTACGCTGAAACCTGCTTTCGCAAGTGATAGCTGCTCCTCAAGATATTTTTTATATCTCGGAAGTTTTATTTGTATATTGAATATCGCAAGTTGCCTGACCGTCTTTAGCAATACACGAGTCAAGGTCTCTTTGTAATCCACGGCACTTCTTATTCCGTTCAATCTGTCCGCAAAAGCCGACTTGCCTCTCTTTTCCCGCAGGAATTGAAGAATAAAATAAAAAGAACCGGCAAGCATTATGGAAACCATTAAAGCCATAGATCTCCTAAATTCTTATGTTAGTTATTTTTCTTATCATAAGGAATCCTGCAACTTCCATAAGCAGGGCTGCAAAGAGAAGCAAAGACCCTTTCAAAGTAGTGAACATTGGCGTCATTAACTCGCTGTCTACAAGGTAGATTGAGAGCGAAAGAATGAACGGCAGGGTGCCAATTATTATGCCGGAAAGCCTGCCCTGAGCCGTCAAGGTCTCAATCTTTGCCTCAAGCCTTGATTTTTCTCTCATATTTGCTGCCACTTTCTCGAGAACTTCCGACATATTGCCGCCTGCTTCCAGAGTAATACCTACAGTTAAGGACAGAAGTTCAACATTTTCATTGCGAAATTTTACAGCCATTGTGTTCAGTGCTTTTGCCATGGGTATACCAAGCCTGTATTTTGCCAATACTTCTTTGAATTCATCACTGACAGGACCTTTGACATCTTTAACTACTTCGCTCAAGGCCTGCTGAAGAGAGAGTCCGGCTTTTAGACAGTTGACTATTAAGTCCAGGGCATCAAGGAATTGGCCGTCGATTACGGCAGTGTTTTTTTTATGCGCCCTGTGTTTCACATATGAAGGGACAAGGCTGACGGCTGCTGCGGAGAATACCGCTAGGAAAAGACCTGATAAGACCAGCATCAGAAAAAAGACTGAGACTGAAAGTATCACCATGGCTTTCTTGGTGAAATACATGTGAGCTATCATACAAAATACATTTCAAAACATCAAGCCAAATTATTTTCTTCTTACCCGAATAAGAAACAACCCAGGGCTGTCAATTTTTAATCTTTACACATCTTCTCTGTCCTTTGCTTTAACTGAGTTTTTTTCTAAACCTCAATGCGGCAAGAACAAATACTGTCGCCCCCAGGAAGAAAAGCGCAAGCATCTGCGGCCATAGCTCCGCAAAACCTATGCCCTTAAGGAACACTCCTCTGATAATAACAAAGAAATATCTCAGCGGTATCAGATAGGAGAGCCATTGTATCTCCACCGGCATATTTCCTACCGGGAATGCAAAACCCGAGATCATCATTGAAGGCAGAATAAAGATAATGCTGGACAACATTGCCTGCTGTTGAGTCCTGGAGATAGTGGATATAAACAGGCCTATGCCCAAAGTATTTAAAAGAAACAGGAGCGAGGCGAAAAGCAGAGTAAAAAGACTGCCTTTTAGTTCTATCCCGAAAATAAACATTCCTGCCGAAACAACAACAAGCACTATGACCATACCTATAGCGGCAAATGGTATAGTTTTGCCAATGATGACCTCATAAGACCTGAGAGGAGAAACAATTAACTGTTCAATAGTTCCGGACTCCTTTTCTTTAGTTATGGACATGGAGGTCAATAATATTGTAATCAGCGTTAGAATCAGGCCAATAACACCCGGCACCATATAATTAGCGCTCTTCATCTCCGGATTGTAGAGTATTCTTGGTTCCGGGAATACTGCAGGAATCCGAAGATCTCTTCCTCTCGCCGCTTTTAGTTTAGCGATATTTTTAGACTGAAGCCTGCTGTTCTCAATGTTTATTATCTGACCGAGGTATCCGAAAGCTATACCCGTCAAATTTGAATCGCTCCCGTCGGCAATAACCTCTATTCTTGCTTTTTCGGAGCGCTTTATCTTCTTTGAAAAATCAGGAGGAAAATACAGAACTATATCGCATCTGCCGCTCTTAAATGCTGCCTCAATCTGTTCCTCTCCATTAAGATCTCCTGTATAATCAAAATATCCGCTGTTTACTGTTTTACTTATAATGTCCCTGCTCTCTTTTGAACGGCTGGTATCCCAAACACTTAGATATATGTGTTTAACATCAGTTGTAACGGCATAACCCAGCAGGAGAAGCTGAAGCACCGGCGCGACAAAAATAAGCGCAAGCATCCGCTTGTCCCGCATAGTTTGAATAAACTCTTTCCTGACGAGTTCAATAAGCCTTCTCATCCTATTTTCCTCTTGAATCTTTTTGCAGCCAGAGCAATGAGTGCAACACCCATAAGTAAAAGCACCAGTGTCTCAAGAATAAGGGAGCCAAAACCACTTCCCCTGAGGAAAACGCCACGAAGGATGGTAAGAAAATATTTGGCAGGGAGTATGACTGTTATTGCCTGAATCACAGGCGGCATGCTCTTTACCGGAAACAAGAAACCCGAAAGAATAAACCCCGGCAAAATGGAAAGCATCATAGAAAGTTGAATAGCAAATTGCTGGTTGGCGGCAACTGAAGAAACAACAAGTCCTATCCCCAACCCGCAAAAAGAGAAGATGCCTGAAGCCAGAAAAAGCAGTAAAAGGTCTCCTTTTAGCGGAACCGAAAAAATAAGGGTTCCTGCCACTACAATTATTAGCATATCAATCATACCTATTGCCCAATATGGAAGCATTTTTCCGAGCAGGATATCCCCCGGCGTAGCGGGAGTAACAAGCAATTGTTCCAGTGTTCCCTGCTCGCGTTCCTTTACCACCGTAAGTGAGGTCAGGATAGCCAGTATCATAGACATAATCACCGCTATTATTCCCGGAATAATGAAGTTCCTGCTTTTCATTTGTGGATTGTATACGGAACGCAAAGAGGCGTCAAGAAATCCGATGTCCTTCCTTAAAGCAGCTCCGCCCCTGTTGATTGCGGTCATTGCCAATTTTGCCGAATGAGAATAGACAGCAGCATTAGCGTAATTCAAAGTGATGTTAGCGCTGTTTGACTCTGTACCGTCTATCATCATCTGAACTGCGGCTTTATCTCCTCCGGCAATTATTTTTGCAAAACCTGAGGGAATAACCATACCTGCTTTTATGTCACCAAGATCCATAAGCTTTTCCATTGCTTTTTCTGTTCCTGCAACAGAGAACAGGTCAAAATAGCCGCTAGCCGTCAGGTCTCTAATCAGCGCCCGGCTTGCCGGGGTCTTATCATAATCAACAACACAGAGTTTAACATGGTCAATATCAAGGGTTATGGCATAGCCAAAGATAAAGAGAAAAATCAAAGGCAGGACCAGCGCAATGATAAGAGATCTGGTGTCTCGCAGGACATGCAGCGACTCTTTTTTCGCTATAGCTATGACTCTACTGTTAAATAAGATCATCACTACCTCTTATAAGGTCCACAAAAAGCCTTTCAAGACTGGGGGCTTTATTTGACAACTTTAGCCCGGCCGGAGTCCCTAGAGCTATTATCTTCCCTCTGTAGATCATGGCTATTCTGTCGCAAAACTCAACTTCGTCCATATAATGTGTCGTAACAAATACTGTGGAGCCGGCCCTGGCAAGATTCCTTATCAATTCCCAAAACTCTTTTCTTGATATTGGGTCCACCCCGGCAGTAGGCTCATCAAGAAACACCACTTTAGGAGAATGGATTATGGCACAGCCAAGGGAGAGTCTCTGCCGCCAGCCGCCGGAAAGAGAGCCGGCAAGCATTCTCTCTTTTCCTGCCAGTCCCGACATTTTAATTATCCATTCTTTTCTTTCTTTCTTTTCCTCTTTTTTTAGATTATGAATTCCGGCGTAGAAATTAATATTCTCATTTACGGTAAGGTCGTTGTAAAGCGAGAATCTCTGCGACATGTATCCTATTACATCCTTTATCTTGTCCGATTGTGTCTTAATGTTGAAACCCTCGACCGTTCCTTCTCCTGAGGTCTGCTCCAGTATCCCGCAAAGCATACGGATGGTTGTGGATTTCCCTGCTCCGTTAGGCCCTATAAAACCGAAGATTTCCCCTTTCTCTACAGAAAAGGAAATATCATCTACAGCTTTGAAGTAACCGAAGGTCTTTGTAAGGTTCTGGACTTCCACTGAAAGCATAATACTCCTTATTCAACTGTAGACGGAGAACTGTGGACGGTACAAAATCGTGACAGTCCAGGTAAAAGGAAGACCGACACCTTTTCACTGGCGAAATGCAATAGATATACACCTTTATCATTTTGCCGTACTAAGAGCCGATGCGGCGCTTAGTGCTGTCTACTGTCCACCGTCCACAAACGCTAACGCCTCTGCACATCCGCGCGTCTGCGCCTCAAACCTACAGTCCGCCAGCTTTTACCTTCTCAATTTCCCTTATAAACACATCCTCAAACCTTTCACCTTTCGCCAATAAAACTTCGAGTTTCTCCACCAGCAAAAGACTGCCGGCGTACAACATCCCCACCCTGTTGCATCTTTCTATCTCATCCATGTATGATGTCGTCACAAAAATTGACACATTTTTCTCTTTATTTAGATTTAGAAGCATCTCCCAGAGTTCCTGTCTGGAAAGCGGGTCGACGCCTATTGTGGGTTCGTCAAGCATAAGGACATCCGGGACATTGATAAGAGCGCAGGTTAGCGCAAGTTTTTTCTGCATTCCTCCTGACAGTTTCCCCGCCTGGCGTGTTTTGAATTTGTCAAGATGACTGAAGCCGTAGAGTTCTTTTTTCATCTTTTCGCGTTCAACCTTCTTTACTCCGTAAAGCTCCGCGAAAAAATCAATATTCTCCTCTACGGAAAGATCATCGTAAAGGCTGAACCTCTGCGGCATGTATCCTATCACGCTCTTGACTTTGTCGGTTTCCTTCTCGACATCAAAACCTTTTACGGCTATACTGCCGGAGTCAATGCTCATAACACCTGTGCACATTCTAAGCGTTGTTGTTTTACCTGCGCCGTCAGGACCGACAAGCCCGAAGATCTCACCCTGCTCGACCGTTAAAGTAAGATCTTTGACCGCGGGGACAGTTTCAAAACTTTTGTTAAGAGCTTTAATTTCAATTATTGGAGGCATTTATCACCGCGTCAGCCGGCATCCCGGGTTTAAAAATACCGTCTTTGTTATCTAGTGCTATTTTAACGGCGTAAACCAGCCTCACCCTGTCTTCTTTCGTCTGTACATTCTTTGGCGTAAACTCTGCTTGCGAGGAGATATAGGTAAGCCTGCCTTCAAAATTTCTGCCGGGGAACGAATCAATTGACACATAGGCTTTATCCCCGACCTTTATCCTCCCTATCCTGTTCTCGGATACATAAATCTTTACCCAGGGCTTTGCCAGGTTGCCAATGGTCATAACCGACATACCGGGAGAGGCAATTTCTCCAAGCTCGGAATTCTTCTGCAGTACGACGCCGGCTATCGGCGTGACCAGATACGCATTATCAATCTGCGCTTTAAGCTGATTTTGGTTCTGCAAAGCTGCCTGGTACTGGGATTTTGTAACTTTGAAAAGCGTCTCATCCCGGTCAAAAGCCTGTTGCGAATAGCCGCCGGCCCGCAAGAGCTCTCTTGCCCTTCTATAATTTGTCTCCGCATTCTTGACCTGGGTTTCAAGTTGTTTAATCTGCTCGCCGGCCGATCCCAGCTGCGCGGTGAGTTCATCATGAGCAAGTTCAACGAGTAATTGCCCTTCAGAAACATTATCTCCTTCCCCTGCGTTTAATTTCTCTATTTTTCCGGATAATTTTGAAGATATTTCCACCTCTGTGACTTCTATCGTACCTGACCCGCTAATAACATTAAGGTTATCCCTGTTAACAAATTTGAAAGCGAAGTAGCCACCTATCAACAGTATCAGAACCACCGGAATTATTATTTTTCTTTTGTCTGCCATATTCCCTCCACTGCTATCTATGTTCTGCTAACTTCAAACTTGATTATTGAGCCATTACTTTACTTGTGAAGCTTGAAAGTACCGGCTCCAATACACCTGATAATAGCCGATTCTGTAATCTCCCTTTCATATAGCGCCTGAAGGAAGGCAATCTTAGAGTTTAAGAGCGCCAACTCCGCGTCCACTACCTCTAAATTAGTCATCGTGCCCGCTTTGAATCCAATCAGAGCTATTTTGTGGTATTCTGTCGCCTGGGATACCGCATCTTTTTGCGCAGCTGTTTTCTCTTTAATCTCTCTTAAGGACAACTGAAGCTGTTTCAATTCCAGCTCTAATCCTTTCTCTATTGAATTTGCGTAATATTCCGCTGCTTTAATATCAGCTTGCGCCTGTTTAACTTTTGCACCGGTCATATTCCCGTCAAACAGAGGGATGCTTAGATTTAAACCG
>JBAXDA010000053.1:0-8153 GCA_037141215.1 Candidatus Firestoneibacteriota bacterium
TTTTCCTCATAACAGCAAGGATGGACTCTTCCGCGGCCGCCGCTTCCGAAGAGCCCGGGGCCCTTTTTATGTATTCTTTAAGCGTGTAAAGATACTTGTAATCATCAATGCCTTCTCTTATTCTTTCCATCCTTACGGAAGGATGTGATTTTCCGTTATAATAATATATTAACCCCTGCTCTCTCGGATACATAATACCTGGAGGCAGACACCAGGGGCGGACTCCTTTGAAATTGAATTTCCAGAGATAAAAGCCGTGCCCCATTCTTTGATCAATACCTATAAAAGTCATCCAGGAAGGTTTTGTTTTATTCAGCTCTTCCCAGGCAGGAAACATCTCGCCGTTAAATCCTGTCCAATCTACGGTAGCCAGTCCGGCATGCAGTTTGAATTCTTCCTGCCTATTAAAGGTTGCCAGAGTTACCGCGCCTTCCACCTTTCTAATCGCAGCGTAGTAATCTTCCGCGCCTTGCATTGCAAGTTTATAATCCTCCCCGGGACTTTCTATGAGCGTTGAGCCCATTTCCGTGGTCAGATAGAACAGAATCGGCGGCCAAGCCTTCTCCGCGGCGTGCCGCACCACTCTCTCAACATCCTTTTTAACTTTCTCGTAGGAAGCAGCGTTGAACATGTCCTTGCCATGGCCGTTGGGCCCATAGCAGTCCGCGAATGAAAAAGCACCCTGGCAGTGGGTGTTTGCGTAAACAAAAACACCCTTAAGCCCTGCGGCCTTTGCAAGTTCAATGTATTTGTCCGCTTTTGAAAAGTCACCTTTTTCCGCTGCCAGAGAATTGGTTATCTCGCCCGTGAAACCGTGTTCCTTAAGGCAACGGAATTCCTCCGTCTGCCTGTCAAAATCCCAGGAACCTGCCATAATGGGAGCCCAGTTCATTACCTCGGGAGGCGGCGTAAGGAGTTTAAAGGGCAAGATTTCCAACTCTACCGCAAGCTCCGAAGCCTGCGCTCCTTCCGGCGAGAAGATTATCTTCCCTTTGTAAATGCCGGGGGAGGCTGTTTCCGGCGGATGCGCGTTTATCCATATTGTTTTGCTTATACCGGCCTCAAGGGCAGGGAGCACTTTCAAAGGCTCAAGTATTTCTCCCTTAACAGTCACCATCTCTTTTCCTATCGGCCGACAAAGAACATTGTTTATTTCAAAGACCTCCGACCGCAGTTCCGCGCCAGCCTCATTCTTGAAACCGGATACTGTCACCCTGCAGTTAACAAGGGTTTTGAACGGATAGACAGAGAAAACAAGAGGTTCATATTCGCCGGGGGCAGCAAATATTTTGAGTGTTCTCACAGCAAGTTCTTCTTTTGTCGGACGGGAATACGCCGCAACATCAAAAAGATAATTTCTTACAAATAAAACATATCCCCGTGCATCAGAACCAGGCTCCGGATTCTTTTCATCTTCAACAAGAATAGTCTTGTCAATTTTCACTTCTATCCTCAAGTTTCCTAGCCTTCCTTTCTCATAGCCGTCCTGTCTCAGGGCTTTAAAAGAAAGCGTGCCTGACGGATCGTCCCCCGCGAAAAGAACAGCTGCAAAAGCGCAGACGAAGACAGCAGCTATATTCCGTGTATTAAATCTCAAAAAAGGACGCAAGGTAAATGATTTATTCATTTTATATCTCCTGTCTTTCAAGGGCCTTTCTTCCAAAACGCATAGGGAGTACTATAGCAGCCGCTTGCACAAGAACAAAGGTAACCAGGCAGAGCGCCAGCCAAAAATAATCAGTTTTAATATTTAAGTAGAATAGTTTTCCGAGTTTCCCCGTATAATAGAGATGCATCGGATAGGCAAGAAGCATCTCAGAGACAATTATATATCCCACAGCAAATATCATATAAATCAGACCCCCATAGCTTGCGGCTATTTCCGCAGTATTTACTGCGTCAAATTTTGGAAATATCGCTCCAAACCCGACTCCCATAGCGGTAAGGCAGATGCTGAACATAAAGGACATCACCATACATACCGCGCAGGTCACAGAGTCTATTTTTGCAAAATATACCGAAAGTATAACAAGAAATTCGGAGAGCAAGAACAACGGAATAAAATTCAGCAGGAACTTCTCTTTAAGAAATTGCCTCAGGCTGACAGGAGCAAGCTTGATGATCCAGAAACTTCTGCCTTCCACGCTTATGGAAGAGAAAACAAAACGCGCCGAGATTGCAGCAACAACAAAGCCGGCGAAACCCATAATGAAAATAAAAAAGAATTCCTTGATAAACTTCGAATAGGCGTTTAACGGCATCCTGTCCATGCGGATAAAATAGATGTTTATGACATATATAACAATTATGGCCAATATAATAACAAGCTGCGGCCACTGCGTGGAGTCCCTCACAAACACCCGGATGTCTTTTACCATTAAATCTCTTTCCTTGCCTTTAATGAAAGAGAGTCCTCTATAAAGATCAAGCTTGTCAAAGAATCTTTTTTTATAACGCAAGAGTTGGTTCTCTGCAGAGTTCCACCACCCGCGAGTGAAAACACACCCTGAAACCGAGAACAGAGCCGCAAACACTACTGCGCCGAGCAGAAACAGGCGGTAGATATAATCCAGAGCAACGCCCGTTTTGCCGAGCATTAGACTTAGAACGGCCTGTGAAGCCCAGTAACTCGGGAGGTAGGATGCGGTCGGTGCCTGAAGGGAGAGCAAAAACTCCGCAAAGACAACCTGCTCCCCGGGATTTGAAAGTTTCTCCGGCTGAAGATACCGGACAAGAACCACAAGCGAGCAGATAAGTATCACCGCAAGTATCATAAAGATGTCCCTGGTCCTTTTTGCCGGGAAGATTCTCATAAGTAGAACCGTGAAAGTAACGCCCATCGCCGCTGTTATCAGAATGAACAGCATTAAAACAAGTACCGACTCAAATACTCCGGCCGCGCCGGAGCCATAAATCCTTGCATAGGCTGCAAATATTGGAAGCCCCATTACAAGCACCATCCAGGAACTGTTAAGAGCAGTCTTTAAATACCTGCTGAAGAAAAGCGCGTTTCTTCTTAACGGCATTGCCATGAGCATATTCATGTCTTCTGACAGGTAGAAAGTTGAAATTGCTACTATTACATTTGAAAATAGAAGTAAGAAAAGAAATGTCAGAAATACCATGCTTATCAATTTCTCAACAAGTACGGTGCCTATATCAGGAATAGGCATCATTGCCTGCAACACCCGGTAAAACCCGAAGTAAGAAAGTAAAAGAAATATTGCTCCCGCGAGAGACAGGGAGAGATACAACAAAGGACGCCTGTTTTCGCTCTTTTTAAGCGAATTCACAGTGGAACGCAGGCTTATTTGCAGGAAAAGCAGAGAGTTTTTCAGCATTTTTACTTTAGGTAGTTCAAAATACCGGTAAGATCCGGAGCCCCGGTAAGTTCAAGAAATATATCCTCAAGATTAGAGGAGCCTGTTTTGGAAAGCTCCCGGAGTTCCCCCATGGTACCCCCCGCAATTATCGCACCGTTCTGGATTATCCCTATGGTGTCGCAGAGGCTCTCCACTATTTCCAGGCTGTGCGTAGAAATAAAGAGAGTTTTTCCGGCTTTTTTAAGGTCAAGGAACATTTCTCTCGCTATTTTGGCGCTTTTTGGATCAAGCCCCACCATTGGTTCGTCGACAATATAAATTTCCGGATCGTGAAGCAGATTCCCTGCCATAACAAGTTTTTGTTTCATTCCGTGAGAGTAGCTTTCCACTATTTCCTCAGCCCATCTATCAAGCTCGAATATTCGCAGAAGCTCTTCCGCTCTTTTGGCTGCTACCGCCCGGTCCATACCGTAAACGCCGCCTATAAATTCCAAGAATTCAAGCCCGGTAAGTTTTTCATAGAGATAGGGCCTGTCAGGAATGAAACCTATGATTTTTTTTATAGCAAGCGCATCTTTTGCTATATCTATACCGCCAAGTTTTACCAGGCCTGAGGTGGGTTTAAGAAGTCCGGTCATGATTTTTATGGTGGTGGTTTTACCGGCGCCATTGGGCCCGAGAAAACCAAAGATCTCGCCTTTTTTTACGGTAATGGAAATATTGTCTATCGCCGTAAATTTTCCGAATTTTTTGGTTAGGTTGGTTATCTCGATCATACGGGTATAGTAGCATTATTTAAAGGTATTATCAATAAACTACCTGTTTTCATTTTTTTTGCCCGTTCTTTACTAGGTACTTCTTTCTGGCTATGTTATGCTGTTCCAATGTCTCAGAAAACTCTTGCGTGCCGTCGTTCTTTGAAACAAAATATAGATAATTAACCTTCGCGGGATTCAGGGCAGCCAGGATAGAAGCCAGGCCGGGATTGCATATGGGAGCAGGCGGCAACCCGTAATTCTGATAGGTGTTGTAGGCGGAATCAATTTGCAAATCTCTGTTTGTTAGATGATCCTTGCCGTTCCCTTTCTCTCCCAGGGCATAAAGCACCGTAGCACAAGATTCAAGACGCATTTGCCTCTTAATCCTGTTCCAGAAGACAGCAGACACTAAAGGGCGTTCAGCGGGGACCCCCGCTTCTTTCTCAATAATTGACGCAATCCTAAGAAGGTCGTACAACTTTATTTTTCTTTCCTCGCATATTTTCAAAATACCATTTTTTTCCATAACCTTCTCAAACCTGAAGACCGTCAAGGAAAGTATTTCTTCTTCCTTTACGGCATTATTCAGGAGATAAGTCTCGGGGAAAAGATAACCTTCGAGGACTCTGCCTGTCAAACCTTTCTTTGCGGCAAAATCACGGTCGTTAGCAAGTTTGAGGAATTTATTTTCATCGCCTAACTTTAATTTCCCTATAAGCGCGGCTATCTGCTTGGCCGAGAATCCTTCAGGGACCGTCAATTTATTTACTTTAACCCTTCCTCTTTTCATTGCCGAAATTAACCGCCAGTTGTTCATTGAAGGCGAGAATTCGTAATCACCTGCCTTAAGATTTCTTCCGTAAAGGAACGCAGCAATCTTAAAACGGAATCTACTCTCAATAAGACCTTCTTCTTTAAGTTTGGAAGCTATTTTGCCGGCTCCCATGCCGGAAGTTATTTTCACTATTCTAGGATTATTTCTAAAGCTGCAAGGCAGAAATAGCACATAGGACGCGGAGAGAAGTATCGTTAAGAATACAACACAGGACAGCATAAAGGCTTTCTTATACCGGATATTGTTTTTCACTCTTTCTCTTTTTTCATATTTAGATAGCCCTGGAGAATATTCCTTGCTGCCAGTTTATCCACAATTTTTTTTCTTTTATCCCTGCTTAAATCGGACTGAAGAAGCTCTTCCTCGGCTTCAAAAGTGCTGAATCTTTCATCAAAGGTTTCTATCGGAACCCCGGAAACTTTTTTAAGTTCTTCTATCCATAATAGGACCTGCTTTGCTTTGAAAGCGATTTCGCCTTTGAGGTTTACGGGAAGGCCTACAACGATAAGCTTAACTTCATACTCCAGCACAATTTTCTTTATATCCTGTAACGCGGAGGTTTTAGGGACAACTTTGAGGGAATGCGCCATCAGGCCCAACCCGTCGTTTATGGCAAGGCCTACACGCTTGTCTCCGTAATCCACCCCGAGAATTGTCATAACTTCCCGGACCTCAGGATAGAAACACCGAGCCAGAGTCCCAGAAGACCGGCGACAATGAATCCTCCGATTCCAAAAAACGGACTCTTACCTGAATGAACCACAAGAGCGGAGCCTACAACAACAGACGCAATAATAACGGCAAAAGACAGGCGGTTGCTGGAACGGTCAATTTCATTTATCAGTGTTTCAAGCCCCACATGTTCAAATTCAATTTTCAGAGTGCCTTTTCTTATCAGTTTCGCTATGTTCAAGATTTCGTTTGGAAGTGCCCTTATAAGAGAATAAAAAGCAGTTATATTTTTTTCCAGCTCTCTTATTACTTTGCCTGCGCTGATCTTTTCTCCGATATATTTCCGCGCAAAAGGTTTTGTAGCCGTGACAAAATCAAAATCCGGAACCATATCCCTGATTATCCTCTCAACCGTATACAGTGTTTTTGCCAGAAGAGTCAAATCTTTTTCGAACTTTACCCCATAACTCCTTGCAAGTTCAGCAAGCTCGCTCAACGCCGACCCTATATCTATCTTTTCAAGCGGAAAACCTTTATATCTTTCCAGCAGCAGCATTGCTTCTTTCTGAAATTCAGGGTTTTCTTCGTATTCACTTATTAAGCCGGTATGAATATATTTTTCAAGCACAAAATCTTCATCCGAGAAAGAGAGCAGGATGAAAGCCAGCCTTTTCAGCATCTGCTCGTCAAGTCTTCCCGTCATTCCAAAATCAACCAAACCTACCTTTCCGTCCTTCATTATAAGAATATTACCCGGATGGGGATCGGCGTGGAAAAAGCCCTGCTCAAATATCATAGAATAATAGATACTCGTAATACTTGAAGCCACTTGTTTTTTTTCCTCGGCGCTCCTGTTGGACCTCAGGAAACGGGAGATCTTAATACCTTCCACAAATTCCATGGCAATGACCCTGCGCCCGGAATAATCAAAATTAATCTTAGGTATCAGTACTGTTTTATTATTCTTAAAAGCTTTTCTAAACCTGTCAGCATTGCTTACTTCGTAGGTGAAATCCAGCTCTTTTCTGATTGCTTTAGAGAATTCGTCAACTATCCCGACAGGGTTGTAAACCTTGAATTCAGGGACAAGCTTTTCTATTCTGTTCGCGAGAAAATAGAGTATATCAAGGTCCCTCTCGACTTCCTTCTCTATGCCGGGCCTCTGCACTTTGATTATTAATTTTTCTTTAGTGCCTTTTAACGCCGCCAGATGTACCTGCGCCATAGAAGCGGAAGCAAGGGGCTTTTCCTCAATATGCGAGAAGATCTCTTCTGTTTTATTCTTGTATTCAGCTTCCAGAATTTTTTTTACTTCGGCAAAAGGAAAGGGCTTAACCTGGTCTTGCAGTTTAGCGAGTTCATTTGTTAATTTTGCCGGAAGAACATCGGATCTCAAACTCAGCAATTGACCGAATTTTATAAAAGTAGGGCCCAGTTCTTCACAGGCCTTTTTGATTTCCTGCTCCACAAGATACGGCTCTTCATTTTTAAACACCCTGCGTCTGAGATGTAACAGATGCCGCAAATTAAGGCGGTGGATTAAATAGCCGAAACCGTGCTTAGCAAGAACATTGGCAATTTCGCCAAGCCGTTTGAGGTTCTTATATGTGCGGCCTATTCTAAAAATACTCATTTTTTTCCTGAAATTTCATAACGATTAGTTTTTACGTTAAGAACGTTAGTAACTTGATGAACGTTATGAACGGATTTATTTACTTTCTTTTCTTTGTTTTTTTTGTTTTCTTGGCCGCTTTGGGCGCTGTGTGTTTCTTGAGTTCCTTTTCCAGGTCCTTAAGTCCACCGGAGGCAACTTCGTGAAGTTTACCGAGCCCCTTTTTCAATTCGGCCTCGGCCATCCTAGCGAGTTCAGCCTGTTGTTTTTTGGCTTTCGCGAGATACTCAGCGTACAACTTTTTTGCCTTGGCTTCCGGAACCGCACCTTTCTGCATAGCTTCTTTCAGCAGTTTTCTGCCTTTCTCTTCTGCAATAGCGGCCAAGCCAAAACCTGCTGTCACGAGTTTTTTCAATGTATTGTTCATAGCGCCTCCTTGAATTCTTTCTACCAATATTATAACACTTAATCCTGTTTGCGGAGGCCTATATTAGCTCCTCTGCCTTTTTCATAAGTCCCTCAAGATCCTCCGTCTTTTTACAGCCGCCCTGCGCCATATCAGGCCTTCCGCCGCCGCTTCCGCCCGTGAGTTTTGCTATTCCTTTTATTATGTTTCCTGCGTTTACCTTGTCTGTCAGGTCCTTGGTCACCATGCAAAGATAAGAAGTCTTTTCTTCCCCCGAGGAGAAGAGCAAAACCACAACGCTCTGCAGTTTGTCGCGAAGCTTATCTCCCAGCTCTCTCATGTCGCCGGCCGCAACTCCCTCAAGTTTTGCTATTACAACCTTCATGCCCTTTATCTCTTTAGCCTGTCCTGCCAGGTCTCCGGTTTTAACTGTCGTCATTATCTGTCAATGTTTTGTCGCAAAGTTACCTAATTTTGCCAACCTTCTAATTGGCAATTATGAGTATTAAGGAAATCAGGATTGAAGACTACCGGTATGATTTGCCTC
>JBAXDA010000054.1:0-8136 GCA_037141215.1 Candidatus Firestoneibacteriota bacterium
CCCTTTTTTAACTCAAAAGAAACATCATAGAGAGCCCAGAACTCTTCCTTCCTGAGCTTTCCGGGATGCGAGGAGAGACCGAAAATATTGCGGGAGACATCCGCAAATCCGTAGAACAGGGAACGCCTTAGCGAGCTGCAATATTTCTTGGAGACGCTGCGCGCGCTTATGACCGTATTTTTTCCGCTCAAATCCTCTCCGCAATCCTGCTTTCTGTAAAATGAAACGCCGTTACCGAAACCGCAAAGAACACGGCAGTAAAGACGGTAATAATAAAGTAGCAGACAAATCCGTCAACAGAACCGTAAAAAATATAATCCCTGGGAACGGAAACAAAGTAGTAAAGCGGATTGTAGGCGGTGACAGCAGCGAGCAAACCATGTTCGGGTTTGGCATAGAGCACGGGCGTTAAAAAAAGCAAAAATGAAACCAGGATGCCCGTAATATTGCCCGTCTCCCTCGCTATCCCTTTGAGCAAGGCAAAGAGCAGTCCCAGCGAGAGCGTGAAAACCAGGAGCGGGAGCAGAAAGAGCGGGAGCGTTAAAAGCCTCCAGCCGGGATTGTATCCGTAATAAACACAGAGCGTTAAAAAGAACGCGCACTGGATGAGAAAAGCCGTCACTGCCTGCCCAAGAGAGGAAATAACCAGAGATTTCCTGGAAAAATTAACTTCGAACGCCATAGGTCCGGCCTTGACCAGAGAAAGAGCCGCTGCCGCCATGCCGTTTGAAAAGACCTGCCAGTAGATAAGCCCGAAGAAAGCGTAAAGAGCATAAGGTACTACGATGCTTCCCATGTTAAATACTCCTGACTTGTTTAGCACAAAGAAGGTTCCGGCGGCAAGAAGAGGAAGGAAAAAAGACCAGATTATTCCCGTAAAAGACCGGCAGTACAGCGCAATAAAGTCACGCCTGCAGAACCGGAAGATAAACCATCTGTTGGAATATATTTCTCTCAGAATTGAGAAGAAAACGCTGAAATTCCCTTTTTTTACCGCATTATCCGGCTCATAAACCCTGATTTCTGAAGGCATAATTGATTATACAATATTTTCCGGCATTCCTGCCACATTTTGTTTAAGCCGCCGGAAACCGCAGAAGAATCAGCAGAAATCATTTATGTTTCTGATGACATAGTTCAATTGTTCTTCCGTAAGCTCAGGGTAGATTGGCAGACAGAGCACTTCTCCCGCTGCCCTCTCGGAAACCGGCAGGGAACAGGAATAGCCCTGTTTCAAATAAGCTTCCTGGCGGTGAAGAGGCGCGGGATAATGCACGCCGGTAGTTATTCCTTTTTCTTTGAGGAACGCCATTAGCCTGTTTCTTTCAGGATGCCTGACGGTATACTGGTGGTAGACATGTTTAACATGGTTTCCCGCAAAAGGAAGCACCACGCCTTTGAGCAGAGAATCATAAGTTTTTGCGTTTTCTCTCCTCTTTTCGTTCCAGGCATTCAAATATTTCAATTTTACATTGAGCACGGCAGCCTGCAGTTCATCCAGCCGGCTGCAAACGCCTATCTCTGAATGTACATATTTTTTTGCCGAACCGTGATCACGCAATATTTTTATTTTTTCGGCAAGCTTAGCGTCGCTTGTAAGCACCATACCGCCGTCTCCGGCCCCGCCAAGGTTCTTGGTGGGATAGAAACTCAGGCACGCGGCATCTCCGAGGGAGCCTGTCTTTCTGCCTCTGTATTCAGCGCCGATCGCCTGCGCGTTATCTTCAATGACCTTTAAGCCTCTCTTTTTCGCGAAGGAAAGTATCGGACCCATTTCTGCGGGCTGGCCGTATAAATGCACGGGTATTACCGCCCTGGTCTTTGCGCTTACCAACCCCTCCAGAAGGTCCGGGTCAATATTAAAAGTATCCTTCCTGATGTCGCAGAAAACAGGCTTTGCGCCGCAAAGAGAAACGGTTTCCGCCGTCGCGAAGAAAGTAAAGGAAGGAACGATGACTTCGTCTCCTTCTTTAATACCCAGAGCTTTCATTATAAGATACAGGGCGTCTGTCCCTGAATTCAAGGCAATACCGTAACCGGCGCCGGAATAACGGGCGAGATCTTCCTCTATTTTTTTAACCTGCGGGCCGCCGATAAAATATCCGCTGCTTAAAACCTCCAGAACAGCCCCGTCAAGCTCTGCTTTAAGATTCCTGTACTGAAGTCTCAGGTCCATTATCGGAACTTCCATGTTCTCTCCCCGGTTCATTTTTACAATTTATTGTATTTTACCGCTCGTCCTTTTACTTTTTTTACGGGATACTTTATTTTATTTTTATTTATTTTAATCTTTATGGCTTCAAAGAGATCTATCTTCAGGTCTTGCGCCAGTTCAAGCAGGTACATCGCCACATCCGCTATCTCATCCGAGACTTCCGCCCTGTTTTTCCTGTCCTTAAGATATTCCTCCGTCTCGGCCTTATTCTTCCACTGAAAGTGCTCAAGAAGTTCGGCGGCTTCAATGCAGACGGAAAGGGCGAGATTCTTAGGATCATGAAACTTTTTCCAGTCACGCTCGCTGATAAACGCCCTTATTTCCTTCTGCGTTTTGCTAAGACTGTTCATTTTTCTCCCTGCTTCAGATGAGTTTTCCCCGCTGCATGCCTCTTTCGGTCCTTGAGAACACATGCCGCACGCGCAAATCCAGCGTCTCCGCGATAAGAGGATCCATATCAAAAAATACGACGGCTATAAAATAATGCGCTTCTATTTTTTTGCATCTTACCACATCCGCCGCGATATTCTTGAAATCACAGCCCTCAAACGAAAAAGCGATAGAAAGCGGGGTTTCTGCCTCTATCGCTGCATTTGTGAGAAAAGAAACGCCGCCCGCAGAAATATCCGTTATCCTGCCTACGCAACGACGGTTGTTCAGCAGATCAACGATATCCACGGGGAGCGAGATCTTAACCCTTTTTTGCAGCCTTTTATCTCCAGCGGTCATTAACCGGTCCCCCAGGCAAATTCTATTTTTGCTCTGTCAGCTCTTTAATGTCCCCTGACTCTTTTTTGTAGGTTACTTCATTAATCCTGATTATAGATTCATTTGATTCTTTTTCGGTTGTTTTAGCTCTGAATATTTGTTTTAAAATTACTTCAAAATCATCCGGGAGCGGCGCGGACCTGGATACGGTCATATTGTAAACAAATCTCCCGTAAACATCCGTATTGAAGCCATTCAAAGGAAAACGAAAATGTTCCGGCGGCATGTTTGCCGTGTTCTTAGTTTGCCGCAAAGCTTCATCAATATGTATGCCCTCCACCTTAAGCGGTTTCCCGAACTGGTCCAGCACCTGGAAAACAATTTCCTGCTCATAGCCGTAAACATCAGGGCCAAAATTCTGTTTCAACTTTCTTGAAACCTCTTCCAGCGCCGCAGGCCTATAGACCGTAAGATTTACGGCGGCTTCGGCGCTTTTTATTTCACTGCCCAGCTGGAGAGAATAGGTAAGCTTAATCTCGTTATTACTTTCAAGAGAACTTGTTTTTAAGGCTTTTATCCTCATCTCCCTCTTTCCGAGGTCTTCATTTGTAAAAGCCAGGTCATCGCCCTTTACTTTCGCCCATTGGTACTTAACATTCTTAAGCTGGTTTGCTGCTCCTTTGACCGCGCGAAGCGGCCCGGGGCCGTCGCAGTAATAAACAAGGGGCTGGGCGGTAAGTTCACCGCCAAGAACCGCAAGGCTTATTTTGCCGCTTAAAGCCGCTCCCTGAGCAGGCTCTTTTTCCATAAAAGTAATCAGCACCGGATTATTATCCGGAGCCTTGGCCGGCGCTGTCCATTTTACTTTTCCCGAGGCAGAATCAAAGACTCCTCCCGCCCCGCTGTCGTTCCAGATAAAAGTCTTGCCCTCCCCGCCCTCTACGCTCAGCTCCACCGGGGAATTTACGGCAACAATGCCTGCAGAAGCTTTTATTTCAGCCGCTGAAAGATTATAAGCGAATAATACTGCCGCCAGTAACGCGCATCCTTTCATTCTTGCTCTCCTTTGCTAAACAATACTTCCGAATTTTTGAGTTTAATAATTACCCGCATGCCTTACCTGAAGTTTCCCGAGCAAATTTTCAAACTCCGGAAACGAGGTCTTTATGCAGGCCGTGTCGTACACCCTGGTCTCTCCTTCGGCAACCAGCCCAAGTACAGCAGCCAGCATTGCCACCCTGTGATCTCCGTGACTCAAGGTAAGAGCGCCCTTCGGTTTTGAGTTTCCATATATTATCATACTGTCTTTCATTTCTTTTGTCTTCACTCCGAATTTAGAAAGCTCGGAACAGACCGTCTTAATCCGGTCGCTCTCTTTTACCCTGAGCTCTCCGATGTTTTTAAAGACCATTTTACCTTTGGCCATAGCCGCGGCAACGGCAAGAATGGGGATCTCGTCAATAAGGCGCGGAATAATACTGCCTTTGACCGTAACGCCCTTTAATTTGCTTGATCTTACTGTTATATCAGCCGAGGGTTCTCCCCTGCCTTTTCTTTTCTTTATAACAAGTTTTGCTCCCATTTGCTTCAACACTTCAAGCACCCCCGTGCGCGTGGGGTTGATGCCGACATTTTTAACGGTGATTTCTGAATTTGGGACAAGGGCTCCTGCAATAAGGAAGAAGGCGGCCGAAGAAATATCACCCGGGACAGTTATGGCGCAGCCTTTAAGCGCCTGCCCGCCTCTTATGGATATTTTGCCTTTTACTTCCCTGAGTTTTACGCCGAATTCAGCCAGCATCCTCTCCGTGTGATCCCTGGACTTTGCCGGTTCTTTTACGGAAGTTACCCCGTCGGCGTAAAGCCCGGCAAGCAGAATGCAGGACTTTGCCTGCGCGCTTGCGACATTCGAAACAAAGTCAAGCGGCTTTAGTTTCCCGCCGGTAATTGCCAGAGGGCAGAAATTTCCATTCTCCTTCCCTTCGACCATTACCCCCATTTCCCTCAGAGGCGCAACAACTCTCAGCATGGGTCTTCTTTGCAGAGAAGCGTCTCCTGTTATCCTTGAAGTAAAAGGCTGGCCCGCAAGTATTCCCATCATCAGCCGGAGGGTAGTCCCGGAATTCCCGGCATCCAGGATCCTGCTTGGAGCCTTAAGCCCGTGAAGCCCGGCTCCCTTTATCTCCACTTTTTCCCCGATGCGGGTTATCTTTACGCCCATCTCCCTGAAACAATCCGCGGTTGAGATACAATCTTCTGATTCAAGAAAATTTGTAATGACGGTCCTGCCTTCCGCAATAGACCCGAACATCACGGAACGGTGGGAAATAGATTTATCGCCGGGAATATCAATCGTCCCGCGCAGTCCTCTTGAGGCATGAACAGTAATGTTTTCCATTTCTCCCTTTTCCTTTTCTTATTTGGTTTCTTGTTTTCTATTGTTAATCTATCTTTTTCTATTTATATTTATTTCTTACTATATTTTCAAAAGGGTCATTTTCGATTTTTCATCATACTCTCTGACTGCTTTCGTTTTTAATTCCAGAAAAATGCCTTCCAGCACAAGATAGGTTTTGCTCTTCGTCCTAAGGCAGCCCACCGTGCCGAATTTACCGCGCCCCAGACTCATATGCAGATGGACTTTTGGTTTTCCTTTTTCCGAAAAAAGCGTGCCCATCCCGACGACTTCATGCGCGCCTTTGACGGGCAGAAACCAGGGAACGGGAGGTATAACGGTTTTTTTGGGGCCGACCACCACTTTACAGTCTTTTATGGCGCCCATAAGATACAGTATGCCTGAGCTGATCTTTTCCTTCCGGGCTATGCTATGTATGGAGTCAAGGACATCATCGCCGTCCTCAAACTTAAAAACAAATATGCGGCCGAGTTTTGCCGGAGTATATTTCATCAGAGCCCCTCTCTTAAGTCCCTTGCTTTTGCAAGGGTGCGACGGAGTTTAGTCCCGCCTATTTCGGCCTTGATCTTTCTTATATTTTTTATCAGTTCGTCAAGGCCTTCCTTAATATTCTTCTTGTTTGTCTGGGCTATTTCACACCAGACCTCAGGGTTTCCCGAGGCTACCCTGGTGGTATCCCTGAAGCCTTTCCCGATGAGCAGACGGTCGTTCTTGTTTTTCCTGACGGCTGAAAGAGTAAGGGCGGAAGCAAGGAAATGAGGCACATGGCTTGTCAGGGCCACCACCCTGTCATGCTCCGCGGGGCTCATGGAAACAATCTTACCGCCAAGCCGGCTCCAAAGCTTCTTGATTTCAAGAAGCGCTTGTTTATTCGTTGTCTTCACCGGGGTCACTACGCAAGCCGCGCCTTTGAATAATTCCGGGCCGGAATGATCAATGCCGCTTTTTTCGGAGCCGGCAATGGGATGCGAGCCTACAAAAAAAATATCCTCGGGAAGGAATTTCCCCGCGGCGGAAACTATTTCTTCTTTGGTACTCCCGGCATCGGTTACGATACAGCCGGGTTTTAAAAGTTTGGAGAGTTTCTTAAAGGTTTCTTTTATGCGGGCAACAGGAGTGCAGAGTATCACCAAATCGGCCGAGCTCACGGCTTTGAGATTAGTAGAAAATTCTGTTATTGCGCGCGCTTTCAGCGCTTTCTCAAGCTTTTCCGGGTTTCTTCCGACACCTATTACTTTTTTAAAAAGCCCCCTCCTCAGAATAGCTTTCCCGAGGGAACCCCCGATAAGCCCAACGCCCAATATTGCAACCGTTTTATTTTTCATGCCCTATTTTACTACATTCCGCGCGTCATTTGAATATTATATTTCTGAATAAACAGCGGTTTAAGCGCGCCGGAGAAGTCTTTTCCCTGAGTTTGCTAAACTTTAAGATTTACAAGGGTCTTCAGCAGTATCTTCTTCATAGAAGGAGAGTTTACCGCTCTGGCCTTCGCGAAAACCGGTATCCGGTCAAGCTTTGCCTCAAAACCCTTAAGTTCAACCGGGCCTGTCAGTTTATTGCCGGTCCAGACATCAAACCATTCCCCCTCAGGTAAATATATATCGCGTTTTTCCACAGGCCCAAGAATGGGGGCAACGAGCAGATGCTCGCCGAATAAATACTGGTCCTCTATCGTTCTCACTCTCTTATTATGCGGGTATTCAAGATAAAGATGCCTCATCAGCGGCAGGCCGTCCTTTACGCATTTTTTTGCCTGCTCGCATATATATGGAAGCATTTCGTACCTGAGCTCCATATAAAACCTGTAAAGCGCGCGTGTCTCCTCCGGAAACTCGTAAGGCCAAGGAACCGTGCCGTGTATTTGCACTACAGGGGAGAAGACTGCGAGTTCTGTGCCCCGGGCAAATACCTCGGTTTCATTATCCTCAATACCCTCCCGTTTCGGTATGTAGCCTCCCAGGTCGTGCGCCATAAAAGGAATGCCTGACAGGCCCGCGCTAAGGGATGCGGAAACAATGGCCTTGAGCCGGGTCCACTCCCTGCTCTGGTCTCCCATCCAGATAAAGTGATACCGGTTGGAACAGATTCCGCCGCCGCGGGAGAAATGCACTCCGCCTTCCGGCCTTTTAGCATTAAAATTGCGGTACATAAGGATATTATATTTCACGGGATAATACTGGTGAAAGCCTCTTGTGTCGTTAAGCCCTTTTAATTTTATGCCGTCCTCCGGCATCTCTTCGTTGAAATCTATTTTTGCCCCGTCAAGCTTTATGTCATTTAGAAGTTTTCCCCAGACCGTATTCAGCCACCAGCTTACCGCTTCCTTGTCGGTAATATCCAGGAATACAGAGGACCTTCTGTCAGGCGCGTCCCCGGGATTGAAATGAGGGGCTTCTTTTATATCAACGCCGCCGGAAAGATTCTTAATAAAATATTTTTCTTTTGCGTTATGCCACTTCCACTGGTCTTTTTTAAGCCTGCCGCAGCCTTCGTAAACCATGGCTTTTTTCCCGAGCGCGTGAAGTTCGGCGGTTATCTCTTTAAGCCCGGCGTAAGTTGAACCGTTGTAAGTGTCCCATCCTTCCATCAGCATTACACCCCACGGAAATTTATGTTCTTCCATTTTCTTCATAACTCCCCTAACCTGTTCGGGAGAGGCAAGTTCCTTAAGGCGGTCATGCCTGCAGATCCAGGGCTCAAAGCTCCAAGCAGGAGGGAGAGGCGTTTTCCCGCAAAGCCCGCTGTAAGCGGCAGTCAGTTCTCTGGGATCCGCGCCTAAGAAGATATAAAGATC
>JBAXDA010000055.1:0-7696 GCA_037141215.1 Candidatus Firestoneibacteriota bacterium
CCCGCGGCAGTTTTAAGTTCTCAAGAATTTACGGTCTTAAAGACACCGGAAATATTGCTTCCGGGCTTCTGCTTATTATGAGGGGCAGGGAACTCACCGGCTGGCTGCTTTTGGCCGCGCTCTGCCTTCTTGCTCTTGAGAGTTATATTTCTCTGAGGAAAATATGATAAATCGCATGGCTCTCCTAGCTCTGTTATTGTTGACGGCCTCATTTGCGGCGGCCTCAAACAATCTTTATTTTGCTCACCTGAAATACTCCGGCGGGAACTGGGACCCGGAGCCTTTTGCGTGGAGCGAGATCTGCGATTTTCTGGTTAATACGACAAATATACGCGCTGTGAAAGAACCGGTTGCCGTGACCCTTAGGGGCAAAGAGATTTACAAATATCCGGTAATAGTGGTGACAGGGGATTCCGGTTTTGAAGAATGGTCTTCTGCCGAAACTGAAACGCTTAAAAGATACTTTGACGGCGGCGGTATCTGCATAATAGACGATTCTACCGGGCTAAATAACTCGGCTTTTCAGAAAAGCATCACAAGAGAATTTGAGAAGGTCTTTCCCGGTGCAGGGTTCACGAGGGTAAAGGAAAGTTCCGCGCTTTTCTTTTCCTTCTACCTGAAACCAGGAGTTTACGGCAGCAGGCAGTCTGTGCCGTATCTCTCGGGAATTGAGCGCAACAATCAGCTTGCGGTGATTTTCTCCCACAATGACCTGTTCGGCATCTGGGAGAAGGACAAGCTCGGCAACTGGTTCAAGGACTGCGTCCCGGGCGGGGAATTTCAGCGTTTTGAGGCCATGAAACTTACGGTCAATATATTTATGTACGCGCTTACCGGCACTTATAAACTCGATGCGATACATACCGAATATATAAAGAAAAAACTGGAACAGTTAAACTTAAAATATGAGGAGAAGAAATAGTGGCATTTGAGTTTTCGCTCATAGCTCTGCTGGCGGTTGCAGTTGCCGCGGCCTCCTTTGCGCTTACCTGGTCACAGGCTGAAAGGAAAAGGCTCGTTTTGCTTGTTTTGCGCTCGGCGGCGTATTTGATAATATTGTTTGTAATCGTACGCCCTGCGCTGGTAAAGAACGAGAGTGTTACAGGAAAGACCATGCTTGCGGTGCTTTGCGATACATCAAAAAGTATGGGGCTGAAAGAACCTGTAGACAAGACCGCTTTGCTAAAAAAAACGCTCAAGGACATGCTTGGCCCTATTAAGAAGAACTACGGCCTTGAATTTTACTCCTTTGCCGGAAGCGCGCAGAAAGTCAGGGAGCAGGAACTTCTTCAGGCAGAGTTCAACGGAGAGATTACAGACCTCGCAGGGGCAATTCTTCAGGTAAAAGAGGATTTTGAGAGAGAAAAACCAGGACAAGAAGCAGGCATCATCATAATCTCCGACGGGAACCACAATGCTTCTTCCGACGCTTTGTCAGCCGCGGCGGAAGCGGGACTGCAGGTATATACCGTAGGGACCGGAGCCGCCAGGTCGGGTTTTGACCTGGAAGTCGCAGAAGCTACGGTTAGCGATATAGCTTTCAGGAATATAGAAACCACCGTTACCGCCAGGGTAAGGGGGATTAATGCGAAAGGCATTAAAGCCTATGTAGTCCTGAAAGAAGGGGCAACTGTGCTTGCCGAAAAAACCGCCGAGATAGGGGATGACGGCGCGGATACTGATGTTGTTTTCAGTTTTACACCGAAAGAGACGGGGCTCATAAAATACAGCGTTGCCATTGCCCCTCTAAAGGGCGAGTCTAGCACAGAAAATAATTCCAAGGAATTTGCCGTCTCTGTGCTTAAGGATAAGGTAAGGATACTATATATATCCGGGTATCCCAACCCGGAATACAGGTTTCTTCGCCAGGTGTTAAAAACAAATCCAAATTATGAAGTAGTGTCTTTCATAATGCTGCGCGAGGCGCAGGATCTCGCTTTCTTCCCGGAAAATTCTATGACGCTCATACCTTTCCCGGCTACGGAACTCTTTGCCAGGGATCTCTCTGGGTTTGATGTAGTTATTCTGGAAAGTTTCGCGTATGCGGGCAACGGTTTGCCGCCGGAATATCTGGCCAACCTTGCTTCCTTTGTAGAAAAACAAGGTGGAGCTTTCGTAATGATCGGAGGGGAGGACTCTTTCGGCAGAGGATATTATAAGAGTACCGCGATAGACGCTCTTCTGCCCGTGGAGATGAAAGGGCCTGATGAAACCTTCTCTCCGGGCTTTTTCAAAATGAAACCTGAGGAGCACCCGCTTAACAGAATTGCCTATACAAAAGAGGAGAGCGAAGCGGCGTGGGAAGCAATGCCGGAACTTGAAGGCTGCAATGTTCTGCTTAGGGCAAAACCTGGATCCTTTGTGCTGGGCAGGCATCCCACAATAAAAGGCACAGACGGCGAACTCATACCAATAATAGCTGCCTGGCAAAAAGGTAAAGGCAGGGTTTTAAGCGTTGCTACCAACACGACTTGGAGATGGAGCATGGAACTTGCCGGCAACGGCACGGGCACCCAGTATTACAGCAAATACTGGCAGGGGCTTTTTAACTGGCTGACGAACGCGCCTGATGTTAAACAGGTAAGGGCAACTTCAGACAAAAAAGTATATCTAAAAGGCGAGCAGATAAAAGCGGCTTGCCTGGCGCTTGATGAGTACTACCGTCCGGAGGATTCGGCGGTTGTAAACCTGAGCGTGACCGAACCTTCCGGGAAAAAATCCGTAATAAGCAACCTGGCCTTCTCCGGATCGGGGGCGTATGAATGCGGAGTGGAAGCTAAGGAAGCCGGGAAATATGTACTGGAAGCCTCGGCATTCAAAGGCGGGAAAGAACTCGGGCGGGACAGCATAGTGGTAGAGGCGTTTGCCTCCTCAAATGAAGAGAAAGGCAGATTCCTGAATGAAAAACTGCTCAAGAGCCTTGCCGAAAAGACAGGCGGAGCCTATATTAACGCGGGAAGCAATAGTGCCTTAAAGATAAAAATACGCCCGGCAATGCACTCCACTGTTGTAAGAAGCCGGAAAGAGGCCTGGGATTCTCCGATATTTCTTTTGCTTGCGGTTCTGCTGCTTGCGGCGGATTGGTATATAAGAAGAACATCAGGAATGCTGTAAGAAAACAGGCTTAACGGGTTAAACTTAGAGAGTTAACAGACTTTGAATAATGAAACGCTGAAACTTAGGAAGAGTTTTTGCAGTTTACAGTTCGGTCATCAGCCTTTTGAAGTCTTAAAAAGCAAAACTTTAAATGTAACAGGCGCCTAATGAAGAGAAACAGGTCCAACATAGAGCTTGGAATTCAGACGGTCCGGGCCGGAGTGCTGAGGGTTCTCCTTATGAAAGGAACCCTGCTTGTATTCTCCATTGCGTCGTTTTACGCCTTGGCTTTTTGTGCGTTGGACCTGGTGTTTTCCTTTACATACACCGGAAGATTTCTTGCCTTCCTGGGCTTATTGCTTCTCTCTTCCGCGGGCGCATACTTTTTGTTGTTAAGGAATATTTTAAAAGGTATTTCTGACGAGGAAGCTGCCTTACTTATGCAGGGCGGAAACAAAAACCTTAAAGACAGCATAATAAACGCCGTGCAATTGAAAAAAGCCCTTACAGGACAATCCGGAAATTTCTCGAGGCAGCTGGCAGAAGAATATGTGGCAAGGATAGAGGCCGGGTTCAAGCCCGGACAAGCCACAGATTCGGTCAAGTTCTCAGGCGTGAAAAAATCGTTTCTGTCCGCTCTCCTTGCGCTCTCGCTACTTCTGTTTGTGTTGTATCTGCCTGAAGGAAAGAATTCACTGGGAAGGCTGTTTTATCCGCTGGCTGAAAATACTGCTGTAACGGGAGAAGGCGCGGAGGATAAACTGCCCCCCGAAGTCGGAGATATCAGAGTGAGGGTCTATTTTCCAAAATACACCGGACTCGGGCCGCGAGATGTTGAGCAGGGCGGAAACGCTGCGGTGCTGCGCAACTCAGAACTGGTTATCTCTGCTGCTGCCAATAAACCTGTAACGAAAGCTATCCTAAGACATAAAAATGCAAAAAACTCAGGCAGTTCTTCAATGAACATAAAAGGCGGTCTCTTTCCCGAAGTACGGCTGAAAGCCTCTGAAGATTTTGAATATAGAATAGAGGTAATAGACGGGTTGGGTGCTATGAACAAGAATCCGGAGAGGCATAAAATAACCGTTATTAACGATGAAAATCCTAAAGTCGCCTTGATTTTTCCGTCGCAGGATCTGCTCATTTCGCCTAAGGCCGAAATAAAAATAGTTTACGAGTACAGCGATGACTACGGGGTTTCTTCCTCAAATATACTCTTTGAAAAGAAAGGGCAGTCTTTTCTTATACCCGCCGACAGGAACAGACCCGCCGTTTCTCATAAGGTTTCTGAGTATCTCTGGGATCTGGGAGCGCTCGGCCTTTCTTTTGGAGAAGCAGTAACTTTTCAGATAGAGGTTTTTGACAATGACACGGAGGGCGGGCCTAAGCGCGGTGTTTCAGGCAGAATGAAACTGCAGGTGCCTACCCTTGAAAAGTACCTGGAACTCACCTCCGGCGGAAAAAAAGATAATTCGGAAAATCTTATTGGAGATACAAAAAATTTGTACAATCGCAACTCCGAGTTCTTGAAAAGCCTTGAAAAGTTCAAAAAAGACGGCAAGTTTGACACGGGCAAGCTGATGGGAGATCTTGATATGCTTGCTTCCTATCTTTCCTCACTTTTTTCCGGCTTGGCCGAAATGGCGCAGACGATCCCCGCAGATATGGCAGGCAAAGGCGGCCGGAATGACCTGGGCCTCGGAGATATAGCAGGCTTGATGAAACAGATCCGGGAGGCGGTGGAGAAAGGTGATTTTGAAAAAGCGGAGAAGCTCGCAAAGGAACTTTCGGCTAAACTCAGCGAGCTGATGAAAAAAATGGCTGAAGCCCGGGATAAAAGCCGCAGCGGAAAAATAAGCAAGATGAAAGGCGCAGCCGTAGACGCGGGAAAAGAGATAGACGAGATATTGAAAGAAGAACAGGGTATTTATTCCGAAACTTCAGAAGAAGATCTGAGGAACAAGAAAGAGCTTCTTAAAGAACAGACAGCCCTGCTTGAGAAAATTATCAAAATGCAGGAGAATATTATCCTGCATACCCGGGAATTTGCGGGCAGGTTAAATACGCTGAAATATCAGGAAGCCATAAATGCGGCGGCCGGACCGATAGGTCCCCTTATTGCAAATGAAGAAGTTGCGCTCAGAGACATGAAAATCCCTGAAATACTCAAGGTCAAGGAAAGGCTTGCGGAAATAATTAGAATTTCCGGAGAAACCGCGGCTTATGCCGGTAAACTAAAGGATACACACGCGGCGCGCGTAGAAGAATTAAAGAAAGCCTTGAATCCTCCCGTGAGCGCGGTTACGCCTGAAGACGGCATTAAGAAAGAGCTTGAGAAAAATCTTTTCTCCGCGGAACTAATGAGGAAAGATGCGGCTTCTGTTTCGGAGGCTTACGGTAAAGTGAAAGAAGATGAGCAGGAAATATTGGAACTACTGAAGAACTCTTCCCGCAGCAGCAAGGGAAAAGCCGGCGGAAAGGCGGAGAAACTTAAAGCCAGGCAGAGAGCGGCTAAAGAAAAAATGAAGGGTCTCAGGAAAAAGATAGATGAACTTGCGGAGTCGGGGGCGGATATTCCCGGCATGCAAGCTGATTCTGAAGGAGCGGAAAGTTCAATGGGAGGAGCCGAAGGTAAGCTTGGCGGAGGAAATCTTACAGGCGCGATACCGGATGAACAAAAAGCCGTGAATCATCTTGAAAACCTAAAGGAAGCCGCCAAAGGGCTTTCGGATAAACTGGGGCAGATGCCCGGTGGTAGCGGCGGCGGTTTGACGGTTCTGGCTCCGGGGAAGAGCGGGCAGAAATCCGGAGGAGTGCTCGGTACTCTTGACGGCTATGTGAAGATACCTTCCGAAAAAGACTACAAACCTCCGAAAGAATTCAGAGAGGATATTATGGATTCCCTGAAGGAGAAAATGCCTGATAAGTATAAGGATGAGATAGAAGAGTATTACAGAAAGTTGTTGAGGTAAGAGCTTAGAGAGCCGGAACCTTTTACCTTGAAAAACATTGAGTAGAAGGATATAATCAAAATATGTGCGGAGTCTTTGGCGTATATAATGTAGAAGAAGCGGCAAAACTTGCCTATCTGGGGCTCTACGCCCTGCAACACAGAGGGCAGGAGAGCGCCGGCATAGCTTCCTCGGATATTGAAAATGTTCATAGCCGCATCGGCATGGGCCTGGTCGCGGATGTTTTTTCACCGGCTGATCTGGAAAAGCTCAAAGGAAAGTCTGCCGTTGGCCACTGCAGGTATTCTACCACCGGTACTTCCACCATCAAGAATGCGCAGCCTATAGTTGTTGATTATTCACATGGTACTATGGCTGTCGCTCATAACGGCAATCTTACGAATTCACTTGAACTAAGGGATTATCTCGAAGCGTATGGGTCTATCTTTTCCTCAACAACAGACACGGAGGTAATAATACATCTTATTGCCACCTCAGAGGGAAACAAACTCATTGATTGCATAGTTGACGCTTTAAAACGGGTAAAAGGCGCATATTCACTTGTAATGCTTACCAAGAAAAAACTTATCGGCGCGGTTGATCCTCACGGTATCAGGCCTTTAAGTCTCGGCAAAAAAGGCAAAGGCTGGGTTCTTGCGTCTGAGACCTGTGCTTTCGACATAATTGACGCTGAATATGTACGGCAGATAGAACCGGGAGAGATTGTAATAATAGACAAAGACGGTCTTAAATCTTACAAGCCTTTTGAAAAGCACACACAGGCAAAATGCATTTTCGAATTTGTATATTTTTCAAGGCCGGACAGCTATATCTGGGGGAAGAGCGTTCAGGGCGCGCGAAAAGCTCTGGGAGCCCAACTTGCCAAGGAATTTCCGGTCAAGGCGGATTATGTAGTTCCGGTTCCGGATTCTTCAAACACGGCGGCGACCGGATATACCGACGAAGCAAAGATACCCTTTGAAATGGGGATTATCAGAAATCATTATATCGGAAGGACTTTTATTGAACCCAGTCAGACTATCAGGGACTTTGGAGCCAAAATTAAATACAATCCCGTAAAAGAGAGCCTGAAAGGGAAGGACCTCATTCTTATTGACGACTCAATAGTAAGGGGTACCACGGGAAAGAAGCTTGTAAAGATGCTCAGGAATGTAGGCGCCAATAAAATTCACTGGAGAATAAGTTCTCCGCCGATAACCCATCCTTGCTTTTATGGCGTTGACACGCCTACGAAGAAAGAGCTTATAGCCGCAAACAAAACGGTTGACCAGATAAGAGAATACATGGATGTCGAAACGCTAGGCTACCTTAGTCCTGAAGGTATGGTGAAAGCCGTTGGCGGCAAGAAAAACGATTATTGTATGGCCTGCTTCTGCGGGGATTATCCGGTTGACGCGAAAAATATCGCGAAATGCGCCAAAGAAGAAAAGAGACCGGGGAAATGTTAAGAAATAAATTGACGATTTCACGATTGACAGTTGACAATTTGCAGTTTGCTCCGCGGTAAACTATTATTATAGCTTTTAAAAGGCGCGAAGCGCTTCATCAAATCGTCAATCGTAAATTGTAAACTGTAAATTGTAATATTCCAAGGAGTTCATTATGTCGAAAGGGTTCACTTATGCCCA
>JBAXDA010000056.1:0-7545 GCA_037141215.1 Candidatus Firestoneibacteriota bacterium
GCTTTTCTGGCTTATGGCGGGGAGCATGCTATTTCTATTTTGCAAAGATTTTGCCTATGAAAATTACAAGCGGCTGGCAAAACCGCTTTTTATTGCCGGTGTCGTTCTTCTGTTGTTGGTCTTTGTTCCCGGGCTTGGAAAAGAAGTTAACGGGGCAAAAAGGTGGATTGGTATCTCGTTCTTGACTTTTCAACCGAGTGAACTCATGAAGCTGATTTTCATTATTTTCTTCTGCGACCTGGTGATAAGAAAACAGGAGAAGATTTCAGAGTTCATGAAGGGAATAGTCCCGTACCTTTGCATCATCGGGGCAATCTGCGTGGTGCTGCTCTTCCAGAAAGACCTGGGAGCGGCGATGCTGATCTGTGTTCTGGGCGGCATTATCATCTTCGCTGCCGGAGTTAGGATCAAGCATCTGCTGGTCCTTGCGATTGCGTCCGTACCTTTTATTGTGGGGCTGATACTGATGTTTCCCTACAGAATCAGAAGAATTCTGACCTTCTTGGATCCCTGGAAGGATCCGAAAGATACGGGGTTTCAGATAGTGCAGTCTTTCATAGCTTTTGGCTCCGGCGGAATACTGGGGAAAGGCCTTGGCAAGGGAACGCAGAAGCTTTTCTACCTGCCGGAAGCCCATACGGACTTTATTTACGCCATCATAGGAGAGGAGCTGGGGCTTGTCGGCGCCCTGGCAGTACTGGGGCTCTTCGCTCTCCTTGTTTACAAGGGCATCAGAATAGCGCTCGAAACCGAGGATGCTTTCGGCAAACTGCTGGCTGTCGGTCTCACCGCTTATATAGGCCTTCAGGCGTTTGGAAATATGAGTGTGGTGCTGGGCCTTATGCCGACAAAGGGTATGACCCTTCCGTTCATCAGTTACGGAGGTTCCTCGCTGGTTGTTAATATGGCTGCGGCAGGAATACTTATGAACATTGCTTCCAGGACAAAATATGAAAAAAGCGATCATCACCGGAGGCGGTAGCGGCGGGCATGTTTTCCCGGCGCTTGCTGTTGCAAAACTGCTTAAAGCCGCGGGATTTGAAGCGGTCTTTGCCGGCACAGCCGAAGGAATAGAGAAGCAGGCTGCCGAAAAAGAAGGGCTGAGGTTTGTAGCTATAGCAAGCGGTAAATTCTACAGGAGGCTGACGCTGAGAAATATTGCCAGCATCTATAAAGTAATTAAAGGCGTGGGCGATTCCATGAGAATGCTCGCGGCAGAAAAACCGGATGTGGTCATAGGGTTTGGAGGCTATGTTTCTTTTCCTGTAGTTGTTTCGGCGCGGCTGCTGGGAATAAAAACCGCGCTTCATGAACAGAATGTTTTTCCCGGGCTCGCAAACAGATTTCTGTCCAGGTTTGTCGCCCTTACTTTAATGACCTTTGCGGATGCGGGGATAAAGCTGGGAGGCAGGAAGGTTTTGACGGGCATTCCGGTAAGAAGCCGGATCGGGCAGGCGGACAGGGAAGCGGCTCTCAAGTCTCTGGGTCTTAATTCCGGTTTAAAGACGGTGGCAGTTGTAGGCGGGAGCCTGGGCGGCAGAGGATTGAACAAGGCAGTAATTGAAGCTCTCCCGTACCTAAAGGAAAAAAACATTCAGTTGGTCTGGGTTACGGGGCTCTCGGATTTCTCAAAGTGCAACGAGGCCGGCAAGAGAGCGGATTTCACGGTAGTGACCGCGCCGTTTATTGAAAGAATAGAAGAGGTTTACGCGGCGGCAGATCTTATGGTTATCAGGTGCGGCGCTTCACTGGTTTTTGAGGCGTTAAAGTGCGCGCTTCCGTCGGTGCTGGTGCCGTTCCCTTATTCCGCGGCGGATCATCAGAAATATAACGCCGGGTTTGTGGCAGGGAACGGGGCGGGTGTAATGCTTCAGGAAAAGGAATTGAGCGGCGGGCTGCTTGCGGAAACTATTACCGGCCTGCTCGGGGATGAAAAAAAGTTAAAAGAAATGTCGGCGGCCGCAAAAAGATTGTACGGAAAAGACGCGGGGCCGGAAATAATACAAGCAATAAAAGGACTGGTATGCTGAAGAAGACCTATAAAGTTCATTTCGTGGGCATCGGCGGAATCGGCATGAGCGGTATAGCCGAGGTTCTGCTGAATCTGGGGTATAAGGTTTCCGGATCTGACCTCAAGTCCGGGGATACGGTTGAAAGGCTTAAAACGCTCGGAGCGAAGATAGCCCTGGGACACAAAGCCGATAATGTCAGGGATGTTGATGTTGTGGTAATCTCCAGCGCTGTGCTCCCGGACAATCCGGAAGTTGTGGCGGCGAAGCAGAAAGGAATCCCGGTCATTCCCAGGGCGGAGATACTCGCCGAGTTGATGCGGCTGAAGAAAGGGATTGCTATCGGCGGGACTCACGGAAAAACAACCACGACTTCCATGGCGGCAATCTTAATGAGCGAAGCCGGTCTTGATCCCACCGTGGTCATCGGCGGAAAGCTCAATGTCATAGGTTCAAACGCCAAGCTCGGCAGGGGAGAGTATCTGGTGGCGGAGGCGGATGAAAGCGACGGTTCTTTTCTGCACCTTTCTCCCACTGTTAATATTGTCACCAATATAGACGACGACCATCTTGATTATCACGGAAACATGGAAAACTTAAAGAGCGTATTCATAAATTTTATGAACAAGGTGCCTTTTTACGGCTTCTCGGTGGTCTGCGCGGATGACGCCAATATACGCAGTATACTGCCGGCTGTTACAAAAAAATATATGACCTACGGAATAAAAGAAAAAGCGGATCTGACGGCTTCGGGAATAAAGTTCCGTAATTTTGGAGGATCCTACACCCTGACTTACCTGGGCAAGAGAATGGGAAAGATAGAGCTTAATGTTCCCGGCCTGCATAATGTGCTTAATTCAATGGCAGTTGCCGGGACCGGATTAGGACTGGGTTTAAGCTTTAGTAAGATAAGGTCGGCGCTGAAGAAGTTCACGGGCGTCCAGAGGCGCTTTGAGAAGATCGGAGAAGCACAGGGGATACTGGTGGTTGATGATTATGGGCATCACCCGACGGAAATCTCCTCCACTTTAAAAGCGGCAAAGAACCTTAAGATGAAAAGGACTATAGCTGTTTTTCAGCCGCACAGGTATTCAAGGAGCAAGCTTCTTTATCCGAAATTCTGCACGGCTTTCTTTGACGCCGCGCTGATAGTAGTAACAGATATTTATCCCGCAGGTGAGAAGCCTCTGGCAAATGTGTCGGCTGAGCTGATAGCCAACGGGATCAAAGCAAACGGCAAGCAGGTGGTTTTTATAAAGAACAAAGAAGAGATTCCCGCGTACCTGAAGAAAACGGCGAGAAGCGGGGACCTGGTGATAACTCTCGGCGCCGGCGATATCAGAAAATACGGAGAGATTTTCTACAGGGAAATTGCGGGCAAGTAGACAAGGGGTCCGGATGAAGAAGTGTTTACGGAACTTAGGCTGCAGAATGAGCGTCTCAGAGCCTTTAAGCAGGCATACTTCTTTGAGGCTGGGCGGGCCGGCCGATCTCTTTATAGAATGCTGCTCTGAGCCGGAACTTCTGCGGGCTCTTGAACTGATAAAAGCCGGAAAGAAGGAGTTCTTTGTGCTGGGAGGAGGAACAAACCTGCTGGTTCGTGACGGCGGGTTTAGGGGGACTGTTATAAAACTTTGCGGCGAATATGAAAAAATAGAGGTCTCCGGCAATTCTCTGGTCTGCGGAGCGGCGGCGCCTCTTCCTTTAGCGGTCAAAGCGGCTGCGGTTGCGGGGCTTGCGGGGCTGGAGACACTTTCAGGCATACCCGGAACGGTAGGCGGCGCTGTCTGCGGCAACTCCGGCACGAGAGAAGCAGAGATTAAGGACCGGCTCAAGAGTGTTACATTTTTTGACGAAAAAAAGAAGCTGCGCAGTGTTGCTGCCGGAAAACTGGAATTCGGCTACAGAACTTCGGAGTTTAAAAGCAGAAAAGTTATTATCACCTCGGCGGAATTTCTCCTGAAAAAGGGTAAGAGTCAGGAACTTAAGTCGGCAGGAGCGGAAATACGCCGGCAGAAGAAAAATACTCAGCCGCTCGGACAGGCCAGTGCCGGGTGCGTGTTTAAGAATCCCGCGGTGGGAAATCCGGCGGGGAAACTTATTGAAGATAGCGGGCTTAAGGGCGTAAAACTCGGCGGAGCGTCAGTTTCAAAACTTCACGCTAATTACATAATCAATCAGGGAAAGAAGGCCTCGGATATGCTGGCTCTCATAGCAAAGATAAAGAAGACGGTCCTGGAAAAAAAAGGTGTTGCCCTTGAAGAAGAAATCCTGATTCTGGGGGAGGATTTGTGAACAAGGATGCGCAGTTTCTGAAAAATAAGAGAATAGGTCTTGTTTGCGGGGGGCTTTCCAATGAAAGACCTGTTGCCCTGCTGGGGTTGAAAGCCGTCGAGCAGGCGCTCAAAGACCTTGAGCTTAAATATTTTAAGTTTGACCTGAATAAGAACAGCAGAAAAAAAGTCTTTACATTTATAGCGAGAAAAAAGATAGAGGTGGTCTTCCTTATGCTGCACGGGAAATACGGCGAGGACGGCACCATACAGGGAGGGCTTGAGGTTATGGGGGTCCCGTACACCGGCTCCCGCACCCTTGCAAGCGCGGTTGCTCTGGATAAAGTTGTAAGCAAGCAGCTTATGCTTGCTCACAAGATCCCGACGCCGGTTTTTGAAGTTCTCGAAAAAGGGAAAAAAGTCTCGCTTCCTCTTCCCTTTGTAGTTAAACCCGCGGACGGGGGCTCAACCCTCGGAATAAGCATTGTAAAGAAAGCTTCGGCTGAGAAAAAAGCTCTGAATGCGGCTTTCAAGTGCTGCGGCAAGGTGCTGGCCGAGAAGTATATAGCGGGCCGAGAAATTACGGTTCCTGTCTTTGAGGATAGAGCGCTCGAAATAATTGAAATAATACCAAAAACTGCATTTTACGACTATAAAGCAAAATATGTTAAAGGTATGTCTCTGCACATACTGCCGGCCAAACTTCCGGCAGGCCTTTACAGAAAAGCGCAGGCGCTTGCGGAAAAAGTGCACAAGGCGCTGGAGCTCAAGGATTTCTCAAGGGTGGATATCATAATTGGAAAGAACAAGAAGCTTTATGTTCTTGAAGTGAATACGCTCCCCGGGCTTACGGGAACCTCCCTGCTCCCGGAAGCAGCGAAGTACGCGGGATTAAGTTTCGCGGAGCTGACGGCGAAAATGCTCCGCCTGGCGTTTAAAAGATGAACAGAATACTTTATTCGAAATACAGGACTAAAGAGGCCGTAAACACGAGGGGCAGAAAGCTCTCTTTAACGGCAGCCGGAATTGCAACCCGCAGATTCCCGCTTTCAGTGTTTCTAAAGTGGGGCTCGATTGTATTTGTCGGGGCGCTGCTTCTGGCGGGCGCGGCCTACGCATACACGGCTTTGACCAGCTCGGAAGCGTTTATGCTTAAAAAAATTACGGTTTCCGGGAACAGGTATGTAAGCAAGAACGAAGTCCTGGCGCTCGCAAAATTGGAGCAGGGGAAGAACCTTTTCAGTGTAAGCGCGCGCGAAGCAGAAGAGAGGATAAAGCGGAACCTGCAATTTAAAAAGGTTTCTGTCTGCAGGGTTTTTCCCGAGACCCTGGAGATAAAGGTGGTTGAGAGGCAGCCGGAGGCTTTTCTGGGAGAAGAGAAAAAACTCCAGGTGGATCAGGAACGGGTAATGTTTCCCAGTATGAAGTCCCAGGAAATCGGGAAAAAACTGTATGTAATCACCGGCGTTAAAGTGAACCCGAATGATTTTGGCAGGAAGAGCGAATCAGCCGGACTGCTACAGGCGCTGGAAATGATAAAGCTGCTGGAAGCCAGAAAATCACCTTTCATGAGCGGCATAGTAACTATAGATGTTCAGTCAGCCGAAGAGTTGCGGCTGCTTACCGACGAAGGAAAACAAAATTACAGAATTGGGGCGGGGAACTGGGAAGAAAAACTCGACAGGTTGGAACAGCTTTTGAAGAACTTGAACGAAAGATGCGATCTGGTGCAATGCGTGGACCTGAGGTTCAGGGATGAAGCGGCGGTGATGTTCAGGAAGTAATGGTTAAAACGTTAATAACGTTTATAAGGTGAAAACAAGGAGCTTAATATGGCTAAAGAAGAAAAAGAAAATATAGTGGTCGGGCTGGATATCGGCACGACTAAAATTTGCTGCATAATCGGGGAGACTGACGCCGACGGGACTATAAATATAATCGGCATTGGAAATACTCCTTCCAAGGGCCTGAAGAAGGGTATCGTCGTAAATATAGAACTTACAGTTGAGTCCATTAAAAAATCAGTTGATGACGCCTCCCGCATGGCCGGGGTTGAAGTTGCTTCGGTCTATGCGGGCATCGCCGGGGAACATGTTAAGGGAATAAATACTGAAGCCGTTGTCGCGGTTTCAAGCAAGAACAAACAGGTCCTGCAGTCTGATGTGGACAGGGTGACCGAATCCATAAAGGTCAATTCCATACCGCAGGACAGAGAAGTCCTCCATATAATTCCGCAGGAGTATGTTGTTGATGAACAGGCGGAGATCAGGGACCCGAAAGGCATGTACGGGAACAAGCTAAGAGCTAAGGTTCATGTGGTGACCGCCAGTGTTGCCCGGGCTCAGGACGTAGTGAGGAGCATAGAAAAGGCGGGTTACTTCGTGGAAGATATAGTACTCCAGCCGCTGGCTTCCGCGGAATCCTGCCTTACTTATGACGAGAAAGAGCTGGGAGTGGTGTTGGTGGACATAGGCGGGGGAACAACGGATATCATAGTTTATGTGGAAGGAGGCGTGAGGCATACTGCGGTTATTCCGATAGGCGGCTCGCTGGTCACAAACGATCTGGCTATAGGGTTAAGGGCTCCGATCGATCAGGCGGAGGAAATAAAAAAGAACTTCGGCTGCTCGTTTGCTCCTATGGTGAACGAACTGGAAGAGGTAAAGGTCAATCTTATCGGGAGAAGGAACGAGAGAATAGTGCCGCGCAGGATAGTCGCTGAAATAATCCAGCCGAGGATTGAGGAGATTTTCAGTCTTGTTCAACAGGAACTGGTACAATCCGGCACGGAAGGTAAAGTTGCGGCCGGTGTTGTTGTAACAGGAGGTTCTTCTCTTATATTGGGGATGGAAGAGGTCGTGGAAAAAGTTCTCAAGCTTCCGGTTAGGGTCGGTTATCCTGCCGGAATAAGCGGCCTTGTGGAGGTGGTGAACAGCCCCATATACTCGACGGCAATAGGTTTGATGATTTTTGGAGCCAGAAGTAAATCCTACGGCAAAAGGGGGGGCAGATCTGTCGGCGGCAATATATTTGTAAAACTTTATAACAGGGTTAAGGAATGGTTTGACGAGTTTTTTTAACTAAAAAGACCTGAAAACAATTAACGGGAAATAATTATCAAAATGCGCTTGAAGAGGCGCAATAAACGGGAGGCGGCAAATGATAGAATTCGTGAATGAACCAAGTTTTTCGGCAAACATTAAGGTAGTAGGTATCGGAGGGGCGGGCAACAATGCTTTAAACCGCATGATAAGAGCTCAGAT
>JBAXDA010000057.1:0-7461 GCA_037141215.1 Candidatus Firestoneibacteriota bacterium
CAGCCAATGCCCGCCAACTGGAAAGGCCCGTACCTCAAAAAACGGCCCGGCAACGATCCCTGGGGCAGCCAATATATCTATATGTGCCCGGGAGCCAACAATGCTAACGGCTATGATCTTTTCTCCTATGGTAGGGACGGGAAGGAAGGCGGTGTAGGTCCTGATGCCGATATCACGAACTGGTCTGAACAGCGCTAAGGGTTTTACTCTGATAGAAATGCTTACGGTTGTAGCCGTTATTATTTCTATTACGGGTATCCTTTCTGTCTGGTTCGGTAATTTTCTCTCCTCAAAAGAAACCTATCTCGAAGCCGTGAAGATCTCCGGCTCGTGGGATCTTGCGCGGAATCTTTCGGAAACCCAGGGGGTAAATTACCGGGCTTTCATCAGCACCGCGGAGAACGCCTTCTGGATTGCTAAATTCAATTCCGAAACTCTGGCCTATGAGCTGCCGGCACAGGTAAGAAAAGAATATCTCAAGACGCGGGTAACCGTTAAATCACTGAATACGCCGCGCAGTTTTTCTGTTGCCGACGGCGGCATGTCCGAGGATTATCTCACTTTTTATCCCGACGGCAGCGCTGAAGCAGGAAGAGTTGTTCTGCAGAGCAGTAAAGGCGAAGTTTATACCGTAAGCGTGGCTGCAACTACCGGCATGGTAAGGATCCTGAATTATGAACAGTAAACAAAAAGGCTATATCCTGCTGGAAACCCTTATAGGTGTCGGGATACTTGCCATAGTCATAGTCTCTGTCCTCGGGGCGGTTTCCCAGAATATACTTTCCGTCGAAGAAATAAAAAAGCAGAGCATCGCTATTACGCTTGCCCAGAAAAAAATGGAAGAGATGGGCACTCTGGACAGGTTTAAAGCGGCTGATGCCGGTGATTTTGGGGCGACTTTTCCCGGTTATAAATGGGAAATAGCGGGTTTTATTGTCCAGCAGACCAATGCCTACACGCTTGTCAATATAAAACTTTCCGTGGCCTACGAAGTAAGAGGTGCTCCCCGCGGAGAAAAATTAGAAACTATGTTCGTTATTCCGAGGGTCTGGTAGGCGCTATGAGAATAGGAAAAAAAGGCTATACACTTATTGAACTGATGATCGCGCTGGGAATTATCTCTTTAATTTTGCTGGCGATTTACAGGTCTTTCTCGGCCGGCTGGATGGCCTACGAGAACTCCAGAAAAGAATGCGAAGCCCTCTTGAACGCGCGTAATGTTATTAAAATGCTTACCCGGGACATTAGGTCTGTCGGTTCCTCCGAGCCGCTTTATGTTGGGAGGGATTCCGCATCAACCGCGCTTATGATAAAAAGGGATTATTTCAAACTTACGGGGGATATTCTGAATCTTGAGGTAATGACCTACTCCCGCCCTGTCTCTTTTTACTGGCCGGAATATTTTCCGCGCAGATCCTACAGGTGCAGGGTCTCTTACTATTCAGGCGCCTCCGCTCTGGCTTCAGAACGGCAGGGGTGTTTCAGGAAAGTCAATTACGACTTTGCCACGGCTCCCTGGAAGGATGAGGAACTGGAAGAACTTGACGGCATAGCAAAAATTGAATTCGGATATTACGACGGCCGCGCTAATCAATGGGTGGAAAATTGGGATACGGGCCTTAATCTGGATAGTAGAGGTTATAACTTTCATAACTTGCTGCCGCAGTCTGTGACTTTCAGGGTTACCGCGATGAGCGCCGGAGTCAAGCCGTTCTTTGCGGTGCTGGAGTCCTCGGCGAACCTGGCCTGCTATGAAAGGTAGCGTTTTAGCCTGAAGCCTTTGAAAGGGTAAAAAGGAAATTAGTGTATGAAAAAACAAAGGGGTTACATAACCATGGTGGCGCTATGGGTCTCGGCGATATTGATAGTCCTGCTCTCCGGGCTTACCGTTTATGTTAAATACCAGCAGCGGGCGGTAAGGAATTACTCGTCCAGAATAAAAGCCTACTACATTGCCAAAGCGGGCGCCAGCAGCATGGTGTTTTTTGCGCATTCGCAGAACAGGAATCTTTCCAAACTTTCCGGGCTTAATGAATTGACCAAAGCCAATGAGAATGTTACTTTCGGGGAAGGATTTTATACGGGAGTAATAACCGACGAGAAAAGCAAGGCAAATCTTAACACCGCATCTGAATTCCTGCTTAGGAGGATGATGGAGGAAATTGGGGTAGAGGACGCGGCGCCCAAAGCCCGGGGAATAATAAAATGGAGAAGAGAACGCGGACTTTTTATTCATGTGGAAGAACTCGGTCTTGTTCCTGAACTTGATGTGGACGATTGTTTTAAGATTACGCCTTACTTTACGCTTTATTCAATAGGCCAGCCGGGCTCCTGCTCCATTAATGTTAACACAGCCTCGAAAATTGTGTTAAAGACGCAACTGGAAGAATTCGGCGCGCCCCCAAGCCTGGTCTCTGACCTGATTGCAAAAAGACCTTTCCGCGGGGAAGATGTCTGGGCCTTCATTAAAAAAAGAGCCCCAAGAATGAAAGATGATATGGTAAAATACTTTACCTACTCGGCGCCGGTGCACAGTATCAGGGTCACGGCAAAGATGAATGAAACGATAAAAGTCACGCTGAATACCGCCGTGGAGAGTTGGGCGGACCGGCATGAAACTATCTATATTATGGACTGGTGGGAAGAGTGAGACGGGGTTTTGAAGGAGTTTTATGTTCAGGAACAAAGTAGACATTGTGGAGCTTGACGGAAAGCTCCTGCGCTTGATCTCGGTTAAAAAGGAGAAAGACACCTTTTCCCTGGTTAGAGCAGAAGAGGTTGTGAATTATAAGCCGGGTGGTATCAAAATTGGTCCGGAATTCGGGCTTCTTTATCCCCGGGAACAATGCCTTATTCGTGAGCTTTTGCTCAAAGGAAGTGAAGCAGAGATAGCTGCGGCCGTGAAAAAAGAGGCTGATGAGTCCCTGCCTTACGATAGAGACGAGGTTTTATGGGATGCCGAAACAATCTCAGCGAGCGGTAGTGATAAAACTGTCCTGTTCGCGGCTGCCTCAGAAGAAACAGTGAGAAAATATACGGGCCTGCTTGGACTTAAGAGCCACGCAGGAATCAGCATTTTCCCGACCACGCTCGCTCTCTACGAACTTCTCCGCATGAATAAGGTAGATTTTAAGGAACCCTCCGTTGCCTTATATTTGTCGTCTGAACGGGCGGATCTGCTTATTTGCGGTAAAGGCTCAATAAAATTCAGCCGGGGCTGGAAATTAGCGGAAAAAGTTGAGGCTTTGTCGGAAGTAAAGCAGGCTGTTGAAGCCTTTGCCCGCGCAGGTACGACTGTTAAGAAAGCTTTTTCTAATTCAAAAGAACTCAATACGCTCCTTGCCTCCGCCGGTTTTGAAACAAGTCTTCTGACCCTGCCCTCCGGACTTTCTTCCGAGCTTAAAACTGCCGGAGTTGAACCTTCAGGATTCGGCCTGCTGGCCGGGACAGCGGCTGCGGCTCTGGACCTGGGCGCTGTCAGACTTGATCTGAACAGAAATAAAATTGAATCAGGGATAAAGCCGGATACCCTGCTGTTGGTGAAAAAAATCTCCTATGTTCTGAGCGCGGCGCTGCTGTTTTTTTCGCTTGTTTTCTTCTGGCTTTCTAAGAATTCGGAAGCAAAAACCGAGGCCTGCAGGATTGAACTGTCCCGGCTTGGAGCTCTCTCCGGGAAACCCTGGAGCCAGGTGCTGACCAAACTTTACAAAGCCGTTCCTGACGGCGCGGTTCTGAATGAATTGTCTTCTGATATAAAGGGAGAGGTGACTTTGCGCGGTGTTGCGGTGAGCCGCGCTTCGGTTACGGCGCTGCTGGAAAATCTTAACAAAGCTCCCGGCTTTGCCGCTGAACTCGGATTTGCGAACGAGATAAACACCGGTAGTAAGCAGGCCGTGCAGTTCCAGATGAAGATCAGACAAAGGATGGCAGAATGAGCCCCTCAGAGCATAAAATAATAAAAAAGAAGAGCCTGCTGGAAGCTCTGGTCATACCGCTGGTCATTGCGCTTGGAGTTCCGCTGGCGATATATATTAAACTGCTTGAACCTTCTTTCTCAAGTTTCCGTGTTTACTCTGCGGAAGCTGCTTCTCTGGAGGCCAAAGTAGACATAATAAAAAAACAATACGAGGAAAAAGATAAACTTAAACCGCAGAAAAGTGCGGAAAAACCGGTTATTTATCTTTTGAATTATCTTGATTCGGCCTCGGCTAAGAGCAATATAAAAATTAAAAGTTTTCAGGAAGCCGGCTCGCAGGGCAGCAGGGGCGCTTCCTCTTTTCAGTTAAGATTCGGATGCAACGCGGATACCTTCTCTAAATTTCTCTATTTTGCGGAGAACTCCGTGCCACCTCTGGCAATAAGCAACTGGAGGGTGACCTCTATAGCGGGAGGCTCCTATTCCGGAATGAGACAGCTTGAAGGCCTGGCAACCCTGACTTTTGTTTCCGCAGGCGCGGGCAGGAAGGCGGTATTTGCGAAACTGGAAGGACAGAAGAGCTGGTGGCGTGATGTCTTCGCGGAAGTTTCCCGTGAACAGCCAAAAGCGGCTCCGCCCCCTAAAGTTGTTGAAGACACAGAGCCCGATCCGATAATAAAGTGGACCCTGACGGCGCAGATGAGCGACGGGGAAAACGAGTTAATAGTTGTTACCTTCTCCCTGACCAACCGCAGAGTTTTGGTGGATCTTAAACCTTTGGGCGCGGTAGTGAGCGTTAAAGAGGAGCTTGTGACCATAACGGCCGGCGGTGAGAATCTTGATTGGAAGTTAGGAGAGGCCATAGAGCAGACAAAACTTCCCAAGAAGCTCGCTGACGCCATACTTGCCGCCAAAGAAGCGTCTTCGCCGTCGGCAACGCAGGAAAAAACCGTGGTAAAGGAAGAGGAGAAGCAACCGGCCCCCGCTGTGATAGAGAACAATCAGGACGGTACATCCAGGACCAGGATTGGCACCGGCAGGACGAGAAGGCCCCGTCCCGCAGAGTAAAGAAAAAATATTAATTTCTGCAAGAGATTATTCTACAGGAGAAACATATGAAGAAGATAAATATTTGCCTGATTGCGGCGGGAGCGTTGTTTTTTACGGCCTGCAGTGTAAATAAAGACATAATTAAGACCATGCAGGAGCCCGAAACAACGGTAACGACACAGGTTCAGGGCGGCCCGGAGGTCAAGGTCGAAAAAGAATCCGCGAAGGATACAGGTTCAATGATTATATCCGCGGCTCCGCCGATTTACATACCGTACAAAAAGTTTCCGGACCTGCAGGGAGTTGACTGGAGCAAAAAAATTTCCTTCAGTTTTAAGGAAGAGGATATAACAAAACTACTGGAGTTCCTGGCGCAGTCCAGCGGGATAACAATAGTAAATAACGGCGGCGATGTTCCCTCTGCCATATTGACGGACCCGCAGACTCAGCAGTTGAAGGATTTTCAGCCTCAGGGCCCTTATGCTTTTCAGGCCGCCCAGCAGCAGCAGCAAAAACCCGCGGAGCCTACGAAGAAAATAGGACCGGCTTCCGGCAATGTTACTGTCTATTCAAAAGGACAAGTAACGCTAGATGAGGCCTTTAAGATAATGGATGTTGTGCTGCTCGGGAAAGGCTATTCTTCGGTTTTTACAGGCAATGTAATGAAGGTAGTTCCCTTAAGCGGTATAAGGCAGACCAATCTTAAGATAGTTGTTAACAACGACCCTGCCCTTGCCCAGGAAGGCGATGATGTCGTAATGCAGATAGTACCCTTGAAAAACCTCACTGCGGCTAAACTGCGCCTTGATCTTTCCTCAATGATACCGCTATGGGGCATGATACTCTCAAACGACGCGGCAAATTCCCTGATAATGGTAAACAGCCTTTCAAATATTAAGACCCTGCTCACTATAATTGACACCCTGGAAAAAACTTCCACGCGGTCTATGAGTGTTAAGGTTTTTCCCTTGAAATTCGGCGGTGCATGGAACCTTGCAAGCATACTGACTCAGGTTTTTACCGGTTCAACTTCGGTAACGGCGGCAGCCGCTCTGGCCGCCCAGCGCGGGCAGCAGTTCGGCGCAGGAAGTCCGCAGCAAGCCGAGAGCGTGACTATTGTTGCCGAGAACACCAGCAACTCTATAGTTGCGGTGGCCTCCCCCCAGACCATGAATATGATAAAATCCACGCTGGAGCAGCTTGATGTCAAGCAGTCTCAGGTGCTGGTTGAAGTGCTGATTGTGGATGTAACTTTGAACTCCGAATTTCAGATGGGTGTAGAATGGAATTTGCCCGGTACGCCGGTCTTAAACGGAAACGACTATACCGGAACTCTGAAATCTGATTTCCAGCTCGGCCAGCCGAATATTCCCGCCTTTAGTTATACCTTGCTTCGCGGAGACACCAAAGCGTTCCTCAAACTTTTAATGAAGCAGACCAAGGTGGATGTAAAAGCGGCTCCCAGGATACTAACTCTTGACAATCAGCGGGCGACCGTTAATGTTGGGCAGAAGGTTCCAAATCTCACGGGAAGCCAGACTACCAGCTCGGGGCAGGTCATTTATACCTATAATTACAACAATGTGGGAACTATCCTTAATGTTACCCCGCGTATCAATAAGGACAATTACATTACCATGAGCATTGATCAGACCGTAAGCAAGATAACCGAGTCTACCTATTTCGGCGCTCCTGTTATTGACAACAGGCAGGCAACAACCTCTGTCAGAGTAAAAAACGGAGAGACGATGGTGTTGGGAGGTATTATTACCGACAGCACTTCAATAACGGAGTATAAAATACCTATTTTAGGGGATATACCTCTTATAGGGTTCCTGTTTAACTCAACAAGCAGAACCACTCAAAAGACAGAGCTTATGATGTTTTTAACTCCTTATGTCATAGAAAATGCAAAAGAATCAGGCGAGCATATCAGACAGATGAATCAAAAAATAGAAAACTTAAAATAGATTTTACACTTCGTTTAGCGGGAAGTACTTCCTGATAAAAATGAAAGGATGTAAGTTCAATGAATACTCTTGAAAATACCATAGAAACATTTAAAGGAAAGAAAACAAAGGGGTTTGTGCCGGTTCTTCCCATTTATCATACTGCGGCTTGCGAAGGCGCGGGAATCACTCTGGAAGAATTTTCTACCAGTGCGGAAAAGCACGCGGAAGTCATGCTCCGCGCTTATATCACGCTCGGGTTTCACGGGGTTCAGCTCACGCTTGGCGTTGCCGTTGAAGCGGAGGCAATGGGAGCCCGTACCCGCCAGCCGGAGAAAGGCCTGCCCGCAGTAACAGAACACCTGCTTGAAGACCTTGCCAATTTTAAAAAAATGAAAGTACCTGATCCCTATAAAGACGGCAGGATGCCTCTTTTCATTGAAGCGGTACGGCAGGTGCAGAAAGCTATCGGCAGCGAGGCAGTCGTAATTGCGACAGTTCGCGGCCCGTTCATTACGGCCGGACAGCTGCGGGGGCTGAACGCTC
>JBAXDA010000058.1:0-7384 GCA_037141215.1 Candidatus Firestoneibacteriota bacterium
TTTACTTCCTCCTGAAAAAGAAAAACCCCGGGTTTAATCTCCGGGGTTTCTTTAAGCCTAAAACCTTTCTGCTATTTTATAGGAATCATGTTTTTCTTTAACAACTGCCCGCATTTTGGACATTTCCCAGGTTCACCTTGAGTAACATTGTCCGGCACGCACCTGTACAATACTTCCTGCTTTTTGAACTTTACTTTATCTGTCGAACATATGCCTTCTTTTTCCGAAGTCATCCCGCATTTTTGGCATTTCCACGTAAAACTCTTCATTTTCTTCGTAAGTGTCATTTTGCATACAGCACACTTGCCGGGGTTTTGAGATTCAATTCTGTGATGCTCGCATACATATACTTCGAAACCGACAACATCTTTATCAATTTTCTTAAGAAGGACCTCCGGCATGGTTTTTATAGGAGCAGCTGAATTGTTTACATTCGTTAAAGATGCAGGCGCAGGCTTCTTACTTGCGGGTGCTTTCGAGGTGGTCTGTGCAGAAACAAAAGCAGAAAGAATACAAACAACAGCAATAAGTATCAACTTTTTCATAGTCAGCCTCCTAGTTAGCTTTAAGGTTTTTTCTAATTTCCCTTTCAGTTTCTTTCTTTTTGATGGATTCTCTTTTGTCAAAAGATCTTTTGCTTTTTGCCAGGCCCACCTCAAGTTTGATTATGTTTCCTTTCAGGTAAATTCTGAGTGGTACAATAGTCAGATTTCCCTGGCTTAACCGCCCTGACAGCCTGTTGATTTCAGTTCTATGCAACAAAAGCTTTCTCTTTCTTAAAGGATCCGTGTTACTGTAACTGCCGAAAATATACGGACTTATATGCATATTATATAAAAACAGTTCGCCATTGTCAAGTCCGGCAAAACTATCCTTAAGGTCAACCTTGCCGTCTCGGACCGACTTGACTTCTGTCCCTGTAAGGACTATCCCCGCTTCATATTTCTCTGTAATAAAATAGTTGAACCCTGCTTTCCGATTGGCGGCTATAGAGCGCTCGCTTGTTTTTTCTGCCATTTTTAGTAAAGCTTCCTGAGCTGTGCCATACTCGACAATATCCTGTCCGGCTTTAGTGATTTCTTAATATAAGCTCCTCTTCTTGTTACCCCTGTTAAAACAAGTATTGTTTTTGTCTTTCTGTTCTTTCCAAAGAGAATATCAGTTTCTACCCTATCTCCTACAACGACAGTTTCACCGGCCGAACAGCCCGTAATTTCAAAAAGTCTATCCAGCATATAAGGGAACGGTTTCCCTATGACAAACGCTTTTTTGCCACAGGCCGCCTCCAGGGCGGCAACAATACTACCGCAGCCGGGGAAAATCTTATTATTAGCAGCAGGATAGGTTGCATCCTTGTTTGTTGCAATCAGTTTTGCTCCGCCAAGGACATATTGCTGCGCCTTGTAAAGTTTTTTATAAGTAAAGTTTCTGTCAAGTCCAGCTACAACATAATCAACTTTATGAACGGAACTCTTCATTCCTGCCAGAAGAACTCCGGTTTTCTTGATTTCCGACTTAAGCCCCTGCTCTCCTATAATAAATACACTGGTTTTACTCCCCGCGTGTTCTTTCAGATAATCCGCTGCTGCGCCTGCGGCGCACATAATATCTTCAAGAACTACATCAAAGCCCATCCGCTTGAGTTTTTTAAGATACTGGACTCTTGACAACAAAGCATTGTTTGTAGCATAGGTAACCTTATGACCTTTGTGCTGAAGGTATCTGGTGGTCATAACCGCACCGCTTACAACTTGGTGCTCCCGGTATATGACTCCGTCAAGGTCAAAGACAAAAAGCATTTAATCCCCTTTCCTTTTTCCCCGCCGAGCCTTTAGTTGTTCAACAAACTCATAAGGTATCAGGATAGTTCCAAGGAGCATTTTATTTTTACTAAGTCCGTGGCAATCAGACCCTCCGGTAATCAGCATGCCGTTCTTAACCGCAATATGTTTATATCTGTCGATAGCCGAGGAATTGTGCTCGGTATGGTGGACTTCTATCCCATCTAACCCGGCATCAATAAGGCGCTGAACCAGATCATCATTGTTAAGCACTCCCGGGTGAGCAAGCACGGCAAGCCCTCCTGCTTTATGAATTAAACCTATAACTTCCGCCGGGGACATTTTGTATTTTCCAACGTAAGCCGGCCCGTTCTGACCAATATATCTCCTAAAAGCGTCAACAACTGCAGGGATATAACCGCCGGCCTTCATTGCTCGCGCAATATGCAGTCTCCCTACCGCAGTAAACTTTTCAGTTAGTTTAAGGACATCCTCAATCTTAAGCGGAATATTCAGCTCTTTAAGTTTTGCAAGAATAAGGATTGCTCTCTCCATTCTTGAATCTTTCAGCATTTTAAGAGTTGCTCTCAACTCTTCATCTTTGTGGTCAATACAGTACCCCAAAATATGTATCTCCGCTCCATTTTCTTCTGCGGATAGTTCTATGCCCGGAATAACTTCTATACCGGCTTCTTCCCCCAGTCGAATGGCTTCATCCAGGGAATCCACCGTATCATGATCAGTTATACCAACAACAGAAAGACCAACCTCAAGAGCATTTTTTATCACATCTGCCGCTGTGAAAGTAGAATCTGATGCATTGGTGTGAATGTGCAAATCAGCGTATCCATTGTTTAAGCTCATTTTATCCTCATTATTTTGTGGAGCTGAGGCAACAATCTCATGCTCTTCAAAATTATTTTCTTACGTACGGAATTGAAGATCTTTACCGCATTCTTGTAATTCATTTCAGGACTTGGCTGTAAAACAACTGTCATATCCCTCCTGCATTTTACTGCCAGCCTTATCGCTTTAACGATTTCTCCGGGCGAAGTTCGGTCAGTAAGTACTATTTTTACAAAAGCTTTTTTGCCGGCTATCTTTAAAAAAGCCCTGTGCTCCTTCCAATATCCTTGCCGCCCTGTTGCCGAAGGCAACTTTATGTCAGCAGCGACGACATCAACATAGTTAATAACCTTCTTAAGTGCCTCCGGAAGCGTCCCGTTTGTTTCTAAATGAACAATAAACCCTCGCGCCTTAAGCTTTGAAGACAATTCTGCGGTGAATTCCGGCTGCAGAAGAGGTTCCCCGCCGGTAATACTTACAGAACTCGCGCCTTTGTACGAGGTTATTGCTTTTATGACTCTTTCCACTGAAACAGGATTAATCGCTTTTACAGCTCCAAGTTCAGCCGTAAAATTAAGTTTAAGCGCATATTTTGTGTCGCAGTAACCGCAGAACACATTACAGCCTATAAGCCGCACGAAGACCTGAGGTAAACCTATAAAGAGCCCTTCACCCTGAAGGGACTCGAAGACTTCTGAAATATACCCTTTACTCGCTATATGTCGCACAGGATCTGTCGGTCTCCCAAACCAAGACACTTTTGAGTTTGACTCCATTTTTGTTAAGTGTTAATTTTAATCTTGTGTAAATATGCTTTGCAATATTCTCGGCTGAAGGGTTGCTCTTCTTGAAGAAAGACAGCTCGTCAAGCAGTTTATGATCGAGTTGCTCTGTTACAATACTGAGCTCTTTTTTTATGTCAACAAAATCTATTGCGAGACCTAAACTGTTTAGTTTTTTTGCGCTGACTATCACTTCTAGCTTGTAGTTATGTCCATGCATGTTTTCACACTTACCTTTATAGCCTCGAAGGTAATGAGCGGCTGCAAATTCTGATAATACTTTAACTTCAAACATAAATCCTCCAACTAAGAGAATTGACGACTTAGCTATTGAAGATTGACGATTTGAGGTGCCTCCGGCATGAATAGATTCATCATATGCGCGCAACGCCACCTTAAATTGTCAGTTGCCAAAGGCGTGCAAAGATATATACTTATCACGCCTGCGGTACTTTAGTATCAATCGTTCAATTGTCAATTATAGTTTTTTTACTTCCTTCATAAACTCATCCACCATCATTTTCTCAGACACCTTCCGCAGCACCTTGCCGTCCTTAAAAATAATACCGCTTCCCTGCCCGCATGCCAGCCCCAGGTCAGCTTCTGCCGCCTCTCCCGGTCCGTTTACAACACAGCCCATCACCGCAAGCTTAAGAGGCTTCTTGATGTCTGCGACTCTGCGTTCAATTTCTTCTGCAACTGGGAAGAGTTTAACTCCGCATCTCCCGCAGGTCGGACAGACAACAAGATCAACTCCTTTTTTCCTTAGTTTGAGAGTTTTAAGGATTTCATAACCGACGCGTATCTCGTCTACGGGGTCGCTTGCCAATGAAACCCTTAGAGTGTCACCAATCCCGCTGTTCAAAAGTATGCCGAGACCGACAGCCGATTTTATTGTGCCTCCGGCAGCCGTACCGGCTTCCGTTATGCCTATATGAAACGAGTATGTACATTCTTTAGCCATAAGTGTATAGGCCTGGATTGAAGTCAGCGTATCAGAAGCTTTGAGAGAAAGCACTATATCGTAAAATCTGTTCTTCTCGAAAAACCTGACAAAAGAAGCCGCTTTTTTAACCATCTTTCTTGCAACAACAAGGGAATTTTCCCCGCGTTTTTTCAACGCGTATTTTTCAAGAGAGCCCGCGTTAACACCTATCCTGACAGGGATGCAGGCAGCCTTTGCCGCTGCTATTATCTCTTTTACTTTCCAATCATCGCCTATGTTCCCCGGATTAATTCTTATCTTGTCGGCGCCGTTATCAATCGCAAGCAATGCCAGTTTGTAATTAAAATGGATATCCGCAGCAACAGGAATCCTGACTCTTTTTTTTATTTCCTTAATTGCTTTCGCAGCCTTTTCATCCGGAACTGCACACCGTACAAGCTCACAACCTGCAGCTTCAAGAGTTTTTATCTGCGCAACTGTAGACTGAATATCGCTGGTATCTGTCTTGGTCATTGATTGGACCGAGACAGGCGCCCCACCGCCTATTAATAATTTTCCTGCCTTAATCTGCCTTGTTTCCCTCATCTTCATTTATTAAGACCTCTTAATATGGTTTTTGCTATATCATTGTAAGTGGCAAAGACCATAAGTAAAATAACCAGGACCCAGCCGGCATACATAAGCCCCATTTGAACTTTTAGATTGATCGGCCTTCTCAGTACACCCTCAAAAGCGTACATAATAATTGCTCCGCTGTCCAGTACCGGTATAGGAAGGAACAAATTAAGAACGCCTAGTATTAGATTAATGTATGCAAAGAAAAGGAGAAAAGTCGTAAATCCTTTTTTTGCCTGCTCATGCGCCATCTGCGCTATCATAATTGGGCCGCCCAGCGAATCTTTGGCAGGCTGTTTGTTAGTAATTATCATCCATAACCCTTTTAACTGCAGAGTAGAGAGAAAATATGCCCGCTCGAATCCGGAAATGAACGCCTCCCCGAAAGGAAGGCTCTGTTTGTAGTACTTCTCCACCTTTGCCGAAACACCGATAACATACCCTCCGGATAATATATTATCCTTCAATGGTTTAACTTTCTTTATTACGGCTTGGCCGCTTCTTCTTAACTCAAAAATCATTTCTTTGCCTTTGCTTGCCTGTATCACCCCGTAAAGATCCGAGAATTGTTTAATATCTTTTCCGCCTGCTTTAACAATAAGGTCTCCGTCTTTAAATCCTGAATTATAAGCCGGAGCTCCGACATTGACCTCTATTACTGCCGGTCTGTAGGGAATAAATCCGAAGGCTTTACCGTCCTGTATTTCAAGTTTTAATGATTTTTGCTTTCCCGCGCGTTCCACTATAACGGCGGAAGTTTTTTTCTTCTCAAGCTGCGCGGCAAACTCGTGCCACCAGCCCGCAGGAGCCCCGTCAACAGAAATGATTTTATCCATACTTTTAAACCCTGAAATTTCGGCCGCACTCCCTTTTTCGACGCCGCTTAGCACTGACTGAAAGGTTCCCAACTCCATTCCCCACCAGAAAACAAAGATAAAAACGGCAATTGCAAGAAAGAGATTCATCAGCGGGCCGCAGGCAATTATAAATATCTTGCCCCACCATACTTGCCCGAGAAATTCATCTTTTTCGAAGATCCCTTTGGCTTTAAGCTGATTACCTATCTCTTCTGCCGGTTCATCTCCGGCCATTTTCACATAGCCGCCAATGGGTATCCAGGAAAGCATATACTCCGTGTCCCCTTTCTTGAAACCCCAAAGTTTCGGACCCATTCCCAGCGAGAACTTTGTTACCTTCACTCCTCTCACTCTGGCGGCAAGAAAGTGCCCCAGTTCATGTATAAAGACCACGAAACCAAGTCCGAGTATTATAGTAATTACCCCGCTAATACTTCCCATTTTCTATCTCCTTTTCCGCCGCTGATCTCGCCTGAGTTTCCGCCGAAAGTATTTCTTTTAATTTTGGATTGATGATAACTTTGTGCTTAGTCATAACCTTCTTTATTATCTTTGCTATCTGCGTAAATCCTATTTCTTTCGCGAGAAAAGCGTCAACTGCTGTTTCGGACGCGGCAGAAAGCACAGCCGGCATCGTTCCACCGGCTTTAGCAGCGGCATAAGCATAGGCAAGGCATTCAAACTTGCCCGTATCCGGCTTGCTAAAAGTAAGCGCTTTCATATTCGTAAGGTTAAGCCTGGGGAAATTATTATTAAATCTCTCGGGATAGGCTAGAGCGTATTGAATAGGTATTCTCATGTCCGTTACCCCAAGTTGAGCCAGGACCGAACCGTCTACAAACTCAACCAGAGAATGGACTACAGATTGAGGATGAATGACAACATCTATGCGGTTCACCGGTATACCAAAAAGATGATGAGCCTCAAGAACTTCAAACCCTTTATTCATTAGTGTTGCAGAATCAATTGTTACTTTATCTCCCATATCCCAAGTCGGATGATCCAGCGCGTCTTCAAGTTTGACCTTTTCAAGTTCCTGCCTGGAGTAATCTCTAAAAGGGCCTCCGGAAGCGGTAAGAATAATTCTCCTTATTTTCTCGTTCTTTTCGCCTTTTAGGCATTGAAATATGGCCGAGTGTTCACTGTCAATAGGAATTATCTCTACTTTCTTTTTTGCAGCTTCTTTCATTATATAGCTGCCAGCAGAAACCAAGGATTCTTTGTTTGCAAGAGCAATATTTTTTCCGCATTTTATAGACTCAAGCACAGGGACCAGTCCTGCCCCGCCAACCACAGCGACAACGATCAATTCCGCTCCGGTTTCTCTTATCAGCTTAATTAAGCCCGTTACCCCAGAGTAAACCAGCGGGCTTGAAGAGCCTTTGAGCGCTTGTTTAAGCTTATATGCACCTGTTTCATCTTTAACGCAAACAATTTTAGGTTTAAACTTCTTTATCTGCTCGTTTAGAAGTTCAATATTGCTGCCTGCGCTTAAGGCTGTAACCTCAAATAAAGCAGGAAAAGAAGACGCAACCTTCAGAGTGTTAACTCCGATAG
>JBAXDA010000059.1:0-7349 GCA_037141215.1 Candidatus Firestoneibacteriota bacterium
ACTTTACTATTTTTTTGTATAAACGATATCCGTTGTCCCGTTTCGCTCCGCTTACGGGATAGCCTCACTTTCTAACAGTTCGGCAGGCCACGGGCGCCTTGTATATACACTCTCTTTATTAATTTGTTACTTTGTATAGATGATATCCGTTGTCCCGTTTCGTTTCACTCACGGGATAAGCTCACCAACAATATTATGATTTAAAGCTTCCTCTAGTAGTTCGCTAGGCCACGGGCGCTTTGTCTTCAAACTTACTTTACTATTTTTTTGTATAAACGATATCCGTTGTCCCGTTTCGCTCCGCTTACGGGATAGCCTCACTTTCTAACAGTTCGGCAGGCCACGGGCGCTTTGTATAAACACTCTCTTTACTAATTTGTCACTTTGTATAGATGATATCCGTTGTCCCGTTTCGCTCCGCTTACGGGATAGCCTCACTTTCTAACAGTTCGGCAGGCCACGGGCGCTTCTTCTTCATTAGTTTCTTTATTTTCTTCGTTACTTTATATAAACGATATCTAGCTCACCTTCTGTATTCTTCAAGTTACACAGTCTCTCTATTGGTTCGCTAGGCCACGGGCGCTTTGTCTAACTTTTTCATTATACTATATTCATACTCTTTTTTCACAACAATAATTTATCTCATATTTTTCCGCAAATTTGTTATTTTATTGTTTTGAGGATAACTAACTGCGGATTTTCCTGACAAACATGGCGAGCAAAAACACCACAAAGTTAATCATCACAATGACGGCTCCGGTCGGCAGATTAAACACAAACGACAGGATGACACCTAAGATAACAGATACCAGAGCAAACATTGAGGCAAACATAATCGTACTTCCAAAACTCACTGCCAGCTGCAAAGCCGCGGCAGCAGGCAGAATAAGGAAACTCGATATAAGCATAATGCCAATTATCTTCATTGCCAGAACCACCGTAAGGGAAGTCAATACTACAAGTATTCTGTTTATATTTGAGGCTTTGATACCAAGTACTTTGGACGACTCTTCATCAAAGGTAACTGCAACCAGGTCCCTGTAGAAAATAATTATCAGCGCGATCACAATAATAGAGAGAATTATTGAACTCCAGACTTCAGCGGTGCTTATGGTGAGGATATTGCCGAAAAGATAACTGAAAAGGTCTACATTAAAACCGCCAGCTGCGCTTGCCAATAATATGCCTCCGGCAATGCCTACCGACGAGATAATCCCTATAGCCGTGTCTCCAAATACACGCCCTTTCTCAGTAAGCTTGAGTATGCCCAGAGAGCTAAGAACTACTACAGGTATAGATACAAACAACGGAGAAGCGTGCAGTAGAAACCCAAGGGCCACAGAAAAAAAAGTAACATGAGACAACCCGTCCCCGATTAACGACAGCCTTTTTAAAACAAGAAACACTCCCAGCACTGCGCATAATATCGAAATGAACATTCCTGAGATAAGAGCTTTTTGAAGAAACCCGTATTTTAAGGCTTCAAGGATATCAGTCATTATTCTCCGGTCCTTTTGGCAGCCCGCTGTCCTGATCATGCCTGTGGCAGATTATATGCTGCGCATACTTCCCGAAATATATTGCGGCTTCCGGAGAAAGGCAAAAATCACCGAAGGTGCCGTAAAAAACGAGCTTTTTATCTATATATAGCAGTTTGTTCGCGTACTTACCTATATTCGCGATATCATGGGTAACATGCATAACCGTAACGTGTTTTTCCCTGCAAAGCTCGCTTACCAATAGCATGAATTTTTCACTGGTAGAAGCATCAACAGCCGCAGTAGGTTCATCTAGAATTATCAAATCCGGGGAATTTACAAGCGCTCTTGCGAGAAAAACCCTCTGTTGCTGCCCTCCTGACAGATCTCCGATAAGTTTCTTTCTAAGGTCAAATATATTAAGAGTTTGCAGGACTTCCTGGACTTTTTTCCCGTCTTCAGCAGTAATCCTTTTGGGTGTTTTTTTGCCCGCAAGCAGTCCCATTTCCACTATCTCCTTGACGGTCGCGGGAAAGCCTGCCGTTCCTGAGATAAGTTTTTGCGGGATATACCCTATTTTATGCCATTCTTTAAAATTAAGCGGGTTTATCCCGAAGATAGCAACAGTACCCGAACCCGGCTCTAATAGTCCGAGGAGAAGCTTCATAAGCGTAGTCTTTCCGCTTCCGTTAGGACCCACAATTCCGACATAATCGCCCGCATTTACGGAAAAAGTAAGATGAGAAACGGTCTCAGCGCCTGCAATTGTATAGGTTAACCTATCTGCCTCTATTATTTTGCCTGCCATTCAAGCCCCTTCTTAAGATTTACAAGATTTTCCTTCATAATATCTATAAAAGTTTTTCCTGATTCAATTTCTACTTTTGTAACATTATGCGCCGCGCTTAGTCTAAGCAGCTCGCAGCCGGTTTCATTTGATATTACTTCTGCTATCTTTGGAGAGATTAATTCTTCATGGTACAAATATTTAACTCCGTTCTTTTTTATGGCTTTAATCAACTCTATAATAGATTTAGGCGACGGTTCGGCATCCGGTGAATATCCTTTATAGGGAGAAGTGTATTCCAGTCCGTATCTTTCTGAAAAATAGCCAAACGCATAATGTCCTGCAAAATATAGTCTCTTTAAACGGCATTTTTTTATAGTTTCGACATAGGCCCGGTCAAGAGCCTCCAGTTTCTTTTTGTAAATAGAAGCATTTTTGAAATAGTCTTTAGCGCCGATAGGATCTCTTTTTGCGAATACTTTTGCTATATTATCCGCCATAAGCGCCGTATTTCTCATGTCAAGCCAGGTATGAGGGTCGGCCCCATGAGGCTCCCGGCCCTTTTCATCGTCATTGGCCTTAATAAAATGAATCCCTTCCCCTAAATCTACCACAATAATTCCAACCCGGGGCATACTTTTAAGCATATCAGCTACCCAGGGCTCCATATACTTATTCATATAGATAAATACATCACTTTTGTTCAGCGAAAATATCTTTCCCGGTGAGGGGTCAAAAGCGTGCGCTTCCACTCCGGGAGGCAGAAGAATTGAAACCTCTGTCCGTTCTCCGCCTATCTCTCTTGCAAGTTCATAACACGGAAAAATAGAGGCAACAACTTTTATTTTTGCCTGGGCTAAGAAGGGGAAGGAAAGCAGCATAACCGCTGCAACAATAACTCTCGATACCATTTCAATCCTTTACTTTTCTATTATATTAACCTGAGCGAAAACAGCGTGGACCTCATGCCCAAGAACCGCGTTGCTCATATATTCCGTCCATGTATACTATCGCTCATGCTATCAAGGTGATCTGCGTACATTTCCTCTATTATTCTCCGTTTTAGTTTAAGAGTAGCTGTTAACTCTTTCCCTACTTCAAAAGACTGTGAAATGAATCTAAAATCCCTTATTAGTTCATAGTCCTTGAAACCTGATCTTTGATTGACATGTTTCTTAATCTCTTTACTGTAGAGTTCTATTACTCTTGTATTCTCAAGAACCTCCAATATCCTGTCCGGATTGAATTTTATCCTGTTTTCAGCGCACCAGGATCTAAGCTCTTCAAAACTCGGCACAATCAAAGCGCCAAGATGTCTCCAATCATGCCCTGTCACAACAGCTGTTTCTATGTATTTGCTCTTAGTAAGACACTCTTCCATGGCCAGGGGATTAACATTTTCTCCGTTTGATAGCACAACTATATCCTTTTCTCTTCCCGTAATAACAAGATTACCCTGCTTGTCGAAATACCCGCGATCTCCGGTATCAAACCAGCCTTCTTCCCATATCACCTTTTTTGTTTCCTCAAAGTTTCGGTAATATCCTTTCATTATGCTCGGCCCTTTTACGCAAATCACGCCTTCTTCTCCGGGAGAGAGCTGTCTGCCTGTTTCAGGATCCAGGATCTTGCCTTTGATATTGTCTAGCAGAGGGCCTACGGTATAGGGAGAGGGCTGTCCTGTTTGCCTTACGGAGAGCACAGGACTGGTTTCTGTCAAGCCATAGCCTTCTAAAAGTTCTATTCCTGCAGCAATATTAAAAAAGTCGTCTATATAAGCCGGTAGTTTACTTCCTCCGGAAACGCCAAACCTGAAGTTTTTCCCGAGTTTTGCCCTGATACCCTTGAAAACCTTTTCATCGAGATAAGGATGCACTACTGAACACAAAGCTTTAGCAGGATGAAAAGGAGTTTTCTTTTTGCAGCCTACAATCAAGCCTACTCCTGCATCAAAAATAATTTTTTTAACCTTGCCTTGCTCGCCTATTTTCTTCATTACTCCAGAATATATATTTTCCCATACACGGGGCACGGAGGCCATTACCGAGGGTTCCTGTTCTGCAAAATCGGCAAGCAGTGTTTTAGTAGAAGAATAGAAGGTCTCCGCTCCTCTCAGAAGCGCGATATACTTCACTATCCTCTCAAACGCATGCCAGGCAGGGAGTATGGATATAAATTTGTCTTTAGGCGTGATCTTTATTCTATCGGCGCAGGCAACTACATTGCTTGCGAAGTTTAAATGAGTAAGCTCAACTCCTTTCGGAGCTCCCGTACTCCCCGAGGTGTAGATTATACTGGCGGTATCTTCGGGTTTAAGCTCCTTTATTTTTTTTCTGCTTCTTTTCCCGAGCTTTTCCAGTTCAGAGATGTGTTTTTCTCCCTTTACTTTTTTAATTGTTATAATGTATTGTAGCTCTTTGTGGGACTTTCTGTTAATCTTTGCGACAATCTCTGCATCTTCCGCAATAACCAGCTTCGCCCTGCTGTGTTCAAGTATATAAGCTATCTCTTCCGGTTCGGTGTTCTCCCCTCTCGGCACATCAATCAGGCCTGCACAATTTATTCCAAGCGTGAGGGTTATCCATTCCGGAATATTTCTTGAAATAATAGCAACCCTGTCGCCGGGGGTCAACCCCAACTCAAGTAAACCTTTACTGTAGGTTAATATCATATCATGGGCTTCAAGATACGAAAGCCTTACGGTTGTCGCTGCTCCCTTCCAGGAAACAGCCGTACTTCCCCCATAGGATTTCATATGTCCGACCATTTGCTGCAGTGTTTTCATTTTTACCTCCACCATAACCAATTATATACGATTTCGCCTGTTTTGTTAAGTAAAAACTAACCTGAATCATTTGACTTAATTTTCAAGAACCGTTAGAATAGCAATATGAGACCTGACAAACGAGCTTTGAAGATCATAAGACAAGGTGGTGTCTGGGTGCCTTCCCCTCTTGCCCTGAGAGAGAACAAATATCCTGATGAAGCTTATCAGCGGCTCCTGACACTTTATTACATCAAAAGCGGTGCTAGAGCCGTAATCCCGGGCGCGCATACCGGTGAATTCGCGGGCTGCGGATATATCTCTTACCCTAAACACCTTGAACTCTTTAACTGGTGGCTGGGTCTTATCAAAGAACTCACAATTACTCACGGCAAGGGAATGTTTCTAATGGCTATGGTAAGCGGAATAAAACAGGCTGAGCTTGCGGCAAAACACGGATATCATATGGCGACCGTTTCCCCCAGAGCTTTTAAAGGATTGAACGACAGACAGAAGATTTCATATTGTAAGGATATTGCCTCCGTTATTCCGGTTTTTGGATTCTATCTGCAAACCAAAGCAGGCGGAGTTGAGCTCTCTCCGGAATTCTGGAGAGAATTCTTCAAATTCGGCTGGGGGGCCAAATTCGCTCCTTTTGACCGCTACCGCACGCTTAAAGCGCTTGAGACAGCTTCTATGTCAAAGCGCTTAAAAGAGCTCACCTTTGTTACCGGTAATGACGACCATATAATTACCGACTTAATGCATGATTTCAATTTCAACGGAAACAAACTCAGAATAAAAGGAGGCCTGCTCGGACATTATGCTACGGACACACACGCTGCGGTAAAATGGACTGAAGCCGCTCTTAATTACGGACAGAGTAACCGAAGGAAACTAAAAATAGCCATTGAAGATCTCTCGGACGCCGTAACATTATGTAATGACGCACTTTTTGATGCCTCCCCAAATAATTTCGCCAACAGCATCTGGGGCGTAAAGTGCCGGCTCACTCAACTCGGTTTGCTGAAAGGACCTTTCTGTTTTGCGGAAACAGGGAGAAAAGATATGTCCAAGGAAATAACACGAAGGTATGAAGGTAAATACAGCGTTTATTTAAGCGACAGGGAATGGCTTGAAACCCGTCTCCCCTCCTTAAAGAAAGAGGCCGGCGTAAAATGAGAATGAACGAAATACAGACAGACGCAGAGCTTACTGCTTTTATGACCGAACCTTCAGGCAAGCTTGTTAATTTTATGAAAGTCCTTAAGGGGGATATTGTCGGCCTGGGCGCCACCGGTAAGATGGGCATAGAACTAATAGAAACCATCGTAAGAGCGGACAGGCTTGCGGGCAGAAAAAGGCGGATAACTGTTGCTTCTACCTTCTCTAATCCCGAAAATATGCGTTACCTGAAAGGCCTGGGTGTCAAGACTCAACAGGGTGATCTTAGCGATGATTCTTTCTTGAATAAATGCGCGGACGCAGAGAATGTCTTCTTTATGGCAGGTTTCAAGTTTGGCTCCTCGGCTGATTACAAGAAAGCTTTTCGTATGAATGTTCTGCTCCCCTATCTTGTCGGCAAGAAATACAAACACTCTAAAATAGTAGTTTTTTCCTCCTGTAACATATACCCGCATACCGACCCGAAAAAAGGCGGTTCCCGGGAGAGCACTCCCCTGGACCCAAAAGGGATTTATGGCTGGACTGTTCTAGGCAGGGAGAATGCGTTTAACATAATTTCCGATAAATTCGGCACCAAAGCCTGTCTATACCGCCTGGCATACGCTCAGCATCTTAAATACGGCGTCCTGATTGATATAGCAAAATTGGTTTATGCGGGAAAGCCGGTTTATGCTCCTCTTCCTTATGTTAACCTTATTTCGCAGAGGGATGCTAACGAAGCAGCTATACGCTGTCTTGCACTCTGTGAGAACCCTCCAAAACCTTTGAACATCAGCGGCAACTCAGCATCTGTTCGCTGTATAGCCTCTAAAATGGGGTTATTAATGGGTAAAAAGGCAGTTATTATGGAGCCGAAAGCAAAGCTCTCAATGTTGGGAAATGATAACCTTGCAAAGAGACTCCTGGGACCCTACAGAGATAAGCAGAGCGAAATGATAGAAGCCGCTGCAAATTGGATAAGGTCAGGCGGCTCAGACTGGAACAAGCCTACGGGATTTGCAAGCGCAGAGCACAAATATTAACGCGAAGACTTACACTTTAAATAACAGACCGAAAATATTATTTCTTCTCTTACAATTTAACGATTCTACCGGTACTTGCTGATTTCTTCATTGCAAGACACACTTTGAGAGAT
>JBAXDA010000060.1:0-7271 GCA_037141215.1 Candidatus Firestoneibacteriota bacterium
ACCAGGACCCCGGCTCCCATAAACGCGGCTTCACAGTCAGAGCATAATATGGATCTGGTTACTCTTGAGAAAGGCATGCCGAAACTTTACAAAGAACTTTTCGGCTTTCAGGCTCGTCTTGAGAAGCACTACAGGGACATGCAGGATATTGAATTCACAATTGAAAAAGGCACGCTCTATATGTTGCAGTGCCGTGTAGGAAAGAGAAACGGACCTGCCGCTGTTAAGATGGCGACAGATATGTACAAGGAAAAGCTCATTACTACGAATGAGGCGATAATGAGAGTTTCTCCTGAACAGCTTGATGAGCTCCTCCACCCGATAGTTGATCCCAAAGCAGAGAAGATTAATAAACCTCTCGCTAAAGGCTTGCCTGCGGGACCCGGCGGTGCATCAGGCATGATAGTGTTCAACTCCAACGATGCAGTTGCCTGGAACGAGAAAGGCAAAAAAGTAATACTTGTCAGGGAAGAAACAAACCCTGAAGATATAGAAGGTATGAGGGCCGCGCAGGCCATCCTTACGGCAAGGGGCGGAATGACTTCTCACGCCGCGCTTGTTGCCAGGGGCTGGGGCAAATGCTGCGTAGTAGGCTGCTCTGATCTTCACATTGACGCCGCAAAGAAAGAGATCCGCAAGGAAGGCGTGGTTCTTAAGGAAGGCGACTGGGTTACCTTAAACGGCACCAAGGGCGCAGTCTATGTTGGCAAGCTTCCTATGGTTGACGCTTCAGAAGAAGGCAGTGTTCTGGCCGACTTCCTTTCTATCTGCGACAAAGTAAGGACTCTGGGTGTCAGGACAAACGGTGAAACTCCGGCTGATGCAAAGAAAGCCAGGTTCTTCGGCGCAGAAGGCATAGGGCTTTTCAGGATAGAGCATATGTTCTACGGCGAAGGTTCAGACCAGGCGCTCTTTCTTCTCCGCAAAATGATTATGTCAAATACGCTTGCAGAAAGAAAAGTTGCTCTCACAGAGCTTTATCCTTTTATGAAGAAGGACATCAAGGGCACTCTTGCCGCGATGGCAGGCTTCCCGGTAACTATCAGGCTCATCGATCCGCCGCTGCACGAGTTTGTTCCTCACGATGAGGCAAAACTCAAAGCGCTCGCAACCAGCTTGAATGTTGATATGGGCAACCTCGCAAAGAGAGCTGATTCACTCAGGGAAAGCAACCCGATGATGGGGCACCGCGGTGTCCGTCTCGGAGTTACCTATCCCGAGATTACCGAGATGCAGGCGATGGCTATCATTGAGTCAGCCGCAGAACTTATGAAGGAAGGGAAAAAAGTATTCCCTGAGATTATGATTCCGGTTGTCTGCACGGTGGAAGAAGTCAACAACCAGATGGTTATAATCAAGAGAGTTCACGCGGAGATTAACAAGAAGTTCGGAGTCAAGGTGCCTCTTATGATTGGCACGATGATAGAGATACCGAGGGCGGCGCTTGTCGCAGGGAAGATCGCGGAGACCGCGGAATTCTTCTCCTTCGGCACGAACGATCTCACCCAGATGACCTTCGGCTTCTCACGCGACGATATAGGCGGATTCCTTCCTGCGTATTTGGATGTAGGCGATGACAAAGTAGGGAAAAAGACACCTATATTGCCCTGCGACCCGTTCCAGTCTATTGACGAAGAAGGTGTCGGCGAACTTATCAAAACCGGCATTGAACGCGGAAGGAAGACTAATAAGAAACTCAAGATTGGTATCTGCGGCGAGCACGGCGGAGATCCTGCTTCTATTGATTTCTGTTATCTCGCGGGCATGAACTATGTGTCCTGCTCACCGTTCAGGGTGCCAATAGCAAGACTTGCTGCGGCAAGGGCGGTTGTGAAGAATAAATAAGTTTTAAGGTTTAAAAGTTTTAAGGTTTAAAGTTGCGAATGACACCGGGGGCTGTTCAAATAGAGCAGCTCCCGGTTTTAGTATGGAGGCGAAATGATAAAAAAAATAGTATTTACAGCCTTGATCATTTCCTGTGCGCTTTCGCTCTCGGCGGGAAAGGCGGCTCCTACCTGGCTTCTGACCGTGCCAACCGCGGAGGTTCTGCCAAAAGATCAGCTGAATATCGGCATAATGCATCTTGACCTCGGTATTTCCGGGAATATAGAAGCCGGTCTTCACGGTTTAAAATACAGCATCTCCAATCCTGACGGCTCCAAGCTCGCTTTCGGCGCTTCTCTCTTTTCCGGGCTTTATCCCTACGCTGTTTACACGAATAATTATGATTTTGGCCGCCTGAGCCTTGGCCTTACCATCTTTCCCTATTTTATCTTTGCAGGACTTGAAAAACAGCTGACACCCGAGATCTCCCTGCTTGCGGAGCTGCACAACGGCGCCGCAGTCGGAGTGAGAAACAAGCTCGCAAAAGACTGGGTGCTGGATTTTGGCGCGGGCTTTTCCGCCTACTCCTACAAGAACCTTTTTTTTGTTGATTATGCGAACACGGACTATTATTCATTCAAATTTCCCGCGAACTTCTCCGTTTTTATGGTCCTGGCTCTCTGCTACTCTTTTAATATCAGAGAAGAGCCTCTGTCTTCCGTGAAACCCGGGGATAAGCTAAATCCGGCAGATCCGGTAAAGTAAAAAGGATTATACAATGGGCTATTTTTATGTTTTGTTGATTGTTCTGGGGTTTACCGGAGTTGCTTTTTTTACAAAACTCGGAACGCTAAAGGGCGGCACTCCCGTTTCAATGATGGTTTCCCTGTCGTTTTTTGGGGCGTTATATACTTCTGTCTTTCTATTATTACAAGGCTGTGACGGTGTCTCCCTAAAGGTTGTCTTACTTGCCGTGGCCGGAGGGGTAGGCGCTATTTCGGCTACTTTACTCCTCGCGAGAGCTATGGTCCTCGGGCATTACGGGCTTTCTGTCGCTATCTTTTCTGCCTCCTTTGTTCTTCAGGTTCTGGCCTCCTTTGCAATATTCGGTGAAGTCCCTAGTATTCCGGGGCTGCTGCTGGTTCTTTCCGCGATATTTATGATGGCGCTCTCAGGAAGCAAGGACGCTAAAGGAACCGAGCAGAAAAAGAAGTTCTGGATCTGGTTTGCAACAATAATCTCCGCCTTCTTTTTGAACGGTATTGCCATAATTGCCCAGCTGCTTATGTCAAAGGAGCCCGGTAACGGAGGGTTTGTTTTTATCTTTATCCTGTATTTGTCGGGCGGGCTGATCCTGTTGCCCTCTATGCTAAAAAGCGCCAGGCCAAACAGGGCGGTATATATTTTTGGAGCGCTTGCGGGGCTGGGCAGTGTTACCGGCATATTTATGACGCTCAAGTCCCTTGAAACCTTGAGTCCCAATGTAGTCTTCCCCGTATATTTCACGGGGTATATGATGGCTGCCGCTCTTCTATCCGTAATGTATTTCCGCGAGAAAACCAGCCTGCTCGGTTACGCCGGCATGGCGATAGGACTTGCGGGGATAGTAATCCTCTGCATCAAGTAGCGCTTCTTCTCCGTGTTTCGTTTTTAGCTCTTTTGTGATATACTTCTATGATGTATCACAAGACCAACGGCATAACCCTTAAAACCAGAAGTTACGGAGAGACCTCCAAGCTGCTTACGATATATACCAGGGCTTTTGGAAAGATTAACGCGCTTGCCAAGGGCGCGAAGAAGATAAAGAGCAGGTTTGGTTCCTCTATGGAGCTATTTACCGAGAGCAAGATGATGCTCTACAAGAAGTCAACCGCCGGCCTTTACCTTGTTTCCCAAACGGAGATTATCTCAAGTTTCCCGGGGCTTTCCTGCGAAGTTGTGAAGTTTGGAACGGCTTCCGTGATGTCCGAGTTTATCTATAATTTTACTCCGCAGGGAGAGTCTAATCCCGCGCTTTATAATTTTTACAGGGCCTCGCTTGAGCTCCTTAACGGCAGCAGCAATGAAGAGAACATTCTGATGGCTTTTATGGCAAAGTTCCTCTGGCTCTCGGGCTATAAAATGCACCTAAAGACCTGCGCTTCCTGCGGCAAAGAAATTAAAATGGCTCTTTCTCACGGCTCGCACAAAAGAATAAGCGCGAAGCACGGCGGCGTGATGTGTTCCGAATGCAGCCACAAAGAAGGAGACGCGGTACTGGTCAAAAACAGCACGCTCAAATTCCTTGAATACCTGCAGGAAAAGACTTATGAAAAGACCGGCGCGATAAAAGCCGGCGAGACAGAAAAGAAAGAGATACACAAAGTCATTCTGAGCTTTCTGGAGTACAACTTTGAGGGAGGAGTGAGGAGTTTGAGGGTGATGGAGGAGATGGGAAGATACGGTTCTTAACGTTCGTAAAGTTTGTAAAGTTTATAAGGTCATAAGGTTCTTGAGGTTTGTAAAGTTTATAACGAAAAGAAAGACAAGGAGCAAATGATGAAAAGGGCGGTGATACTACTTTCCGGGGGGTTGGATTCCTCAACGACTTTGTTTTATGCTAAGACAAAGGGCTATAAATGCTACTGCCTCCTCTTTGATTATGGACAAAGGCATAGAAAGGAAATAAATTCTGCGGTCACGCTGGCAAAGATGACCGAAAGCGAGTACAGGATTGTAAAAATTAAGCTGCCCTGGTCAAGGAGTGCTCTTACTAATACAAAAATAAAAATTCGGAAAAACAGAAGCACGAAAAGCATGAGTAAAGAGATTCCGGCGACCTATGTTCCGGCGAGAAATACTATATTCTTAAGTTTCGCGGCGTCATACGCGGAATCGGTTGGCGCTTCAAAGATATTCATAGGCGCTAACGCCCTGGATTACAGCGGTTATCCTGATTGCCGCCCGAATTACATAAAGGCCTACGAGAAGATGATTAACCTGGGAACAAAAAGCGGGATTGAGGGAAAGAAGATTAAGATTGAAGCTCCGCTTTTAAGGATGACCAAAGCGCAGATTATTATGCTCGGGGAAAAATTAAAAGTTCCTTACGGCCTTACCTGGTCCTGCTACGCAGGAGGAAAGTATCCGTGCGGCGCCTGTGACTCCTGCAAACTGAGAGAAAAAGGTTTCAAGGAAGCAATTCTTCTTAAAATTTAATGTCTAAAATGTGAAAACCTTAAACATTAAACTCAAAACAGCTTCTTAGCCCGGCGTTGTGAACTCCCTTAAGAATTTGGCATTCTCTTCCGGCAGAGAGACATTAATGAACATCCCCGAGCCCAGTTCAAACCCTGCCGATTTTGTAAGCCGCGGAATTATGCTGATATACCAGTGGAAATAATTTACATCCTGCCCGCCCGTCGGAGCCGACCTGAAGACATAGTTGAAATCCGGGTTGTTAAGGCCGAAATAAAATTTCCGCAGGATAAGCCTCATTATCTTTGCAAGGTCGGCAGCTTCTTTATCGCTGATACTGCCGAAAGTGGAGTTGTGTTTCTTGGGAAAGATCCAGGTATGAAAGGGTGTGAGCGCGGCAAAAGGCGTAAAGCAGGCAAAATGTTCGGTCTCCGCGATTATCCTGGTCCCCTCCTTGATTTCGTCCGCAAGTATTCTGCAATAGAGGCATTCGTGATGATCGTCATAATTGCTCATTGCTATCTCCACTCTGCTTCTTACCTGTTGGGGAACTACCGGGGTGCCGACAATCTGCGAGTGCGGGTGTTCCAGCGAGGTTCCGGCCGCGTCTCCATGGTTCTTAAAAAGTATGATGTTTTTAATCAGCGGATCCTTCGTCATGAACTCAAACCGGTTAAGATAAGCTCCGATAATATTCTCTATGTCAACTTGTTCAAGCAAGGCTGTGGTGGTATTGTGCTTGGGGGTTTCCACAATTACTTCGTGATAGCCGTAACCGCCCATTTTCCGAAAGAGGCCGGAATGAGTTACAAGAAGTTCGGTTTTTGGAGAGAGAGCCGCGAATTTATTCGGTACAACTCTTGTGCACCAGTGTATCCCGCTCCCATAGTTCCTGAAAACCTCGGGCGGGGTCTTGTCTTCACTGCCCGGGCAGAAAACGCAGCCCGGTTTCAGCTCAGGAAGGATTTTCTTTTCCGCTTTGGAGATAAATTCTTCCGGGCGCTTTGCTCTATCCGTGGCGATAATGACCCATTCCCTGGTGGTTTTATTCTGGCGTAATTCAGGCATATAAACTCCTTAGGCAGGGCTTCTCTTATGGCCGCCCGCAGTTATTGCTATTTAATACTAACGCATTTACAGGGTTATTGCAAGTGCCCGCGGGCTAGTGAATTGACCGTTTAAATATGCTATACTTAGCGCAGAAGCGCTATATTCAAACCGGAGGAAGCCCATGAAAAGATTGCTGTTGTCCGCGGTTCTCCTATGTCTTGCAGGTTGTATTCTTGCTCAGGAGCTTAAGAAGGAATATTATGACAAGGAGCAGAAAAAACCGAAAGCCGAATACACGCTTGTAGACGGGAAGAAAGAAGGCGCAGAAAAGACTTATTTTGAGAAAGGCACCTTTGCCGCGGAAAAAATTTACAAAGCCGGGAAGCTGGAGGGCGTCAGCAAATTCAATTATGACAACGGAAAGATAAGGTTTGAGAAAACCTATAAAGGCGGAGCACAGAACGGCCTCACGAAGGAGTATTATCCCGGCGGTGCCTTAATGGCTGAGAAATATTACAAAGGCGGCTATCTTTCCGGCCTGGTTAAAAACTACGGCGAGGACGGCAAGCTGAAATCCGAGGAAAATTTCGCCGGCGGAAACAAGAACGGACTTGTCACGATGTTTTTTTCGGATGGAAAGGTCATGAGCGAAACCCACTACATTAAAGGCGACATACACGGTACGGTAAAGGAATACAACGACGACGGGGAGGTTGTGCTTGAGGCGGCTTATATAAATAATAAAAAAGAGGGCGTGGCTAAAACCTTCTATTCAAAGGACAAACCTTCGGCGGAATTCACCTATGTTAAAGGCAGGCTTACCTCTATCAAGAGATTTGATGTTGACGGGGCCGTCTGGATGGAAGGAGCTCCGGAAGCCAGAAAGAAAAGCCGTGCTCCCGAAGAACTAAGCGAAAAAGAGCTTAAGAAAATGAGCAAAGAAGACAAAAAACTATTAGACACCAGAAAGGGCATAGCGGAACTCCGTAAATTTCTTTCGGAAGCTTTTGTTCTGCTAAAAGCGGAAAAGTTTAAAAGCATGAAAAAAACATTCAGAAAGGGCTTTCCGTTTGGAGCCCCGTTTGAGGCCATAACAGACTCAAATGAGGTAAAATTTGTTTTTGACGGCAAGGGAGGTTTTTATTTGGACGGCAATACAGGCGAAGTTTTCCTGAACATTAAAGGAAAAGACAAGAATGGAACGCCGTATTACGAATACT
>JBAXDA010000061.1:0-7259 GCA_037141215.1 Candidatus Firestoneibacteriota bacterium
CTAATTGGGAGAAGCAGAAAAACTCCCAGGAAGAGATTGTTTCTTTCTATCTGGAGATAGCCCGCGCATATTCCAGGTCCAAGGAATACGCTAAAGCCAATGAATATTACCGGAAATACCTGCAGTCCAAATCTAAGGACCTGCAGAGGCGCCTGGAATTCGCGCGCGTGCTTTCCTGGGCGAAGTATTATTCCCAGGCAGTTGACGAATATAATGTATATCTTCTCAGTTACCCGCAGGACACAAAAGTTAGTTTGGAACTGGCGCGTATCTATTACTGGAAGAACGATATAAGTTTGGCGGAGAAAGAAGTCAAGAAAATTTTGGTCACTGAACCTAAGAACCTTGAGGCAGTCCTTCTTCTTTGCGTATTGTATGAACAGCAGGGAAGGCACCAGAAAGCAAAAAATGAGTACGAAAATGTTTTAAAGCTCTCTCCCAATAACAAGCAGGCGAAAGCAGGCTTGGAGCGGGTCCGGATACTTGAGGAAAAAGCCAGCCTGTGGGGTACTGTTGAAGGAATGAAGAAGGTGATAGAAGAAACAAAAGATTACAGGTTGTATCTGACGCTTGCAAACCAGTTGTATTATGATGAAGCCAGAAACGACAAGAGAAAGGAGAATCTTGCGGAGGCGTTCAAATACTACAGGGTCTACCTGGAGAAATACCCTGAAGACAATGAAACAAGAGCCAGATTTGCCGAGATACTTTCCTGGGAAAAAAAATATGACGAAGCGATATTCCATTACCGGACCTACCTTGATAAATACCCTGAAGAATACCTGATCCGACTGGAACTGGCCAAGATGCTTACGCTAAAAGATGATTATCCGCCGGCCCTGAAAGAACTTGACAGAGTGCAGGAAGCGGATCCTTCTCTCTCGGATATCTATCTCTGGCGCGGAAATATTTATAGAGACCAGAATAACTATGAGAAGGCTCTTGAAAGTTACCGCTATGTGATGACTCTGCCCTATAACCAATACAACCGGGAAGCCATTGAAAATATTCTTGAGACCGAAAAAGCCATCGGGATAGAGAGAAGGATAAAACCTGATATATACTTCCGGTATACCGGCCTGTTTGAGAGCGTGTATAGTTTTAACGAAACAGTTTATGATCTTGGCGGCAGGCTGCATCTGGCAAACGGCTCCCTGACCCTGTCTGCCGGCTACAAAGAGTACAAGTTTGACCAAGCCGGCACTTCTGCCGCCAATGGTTCAGAAATGTATGTCTTAGGGGAAGGAAACCCCAAGGATACCTTCAAGTGGAGCGCGGCTCTGTCTTTATTCAGCCTTGAACCTTTCCAGACCCGCTTGAGCATGCATGCCGAGATTTCCTGGCTGGTCTCACCCGATACTTTGCTTGGCGCTGTTCTCTCCAGCAGGTCGGGGATTTTTGATATTGATACGCTCAACCTTTACAATCTTGGCGATGACTTGAAAGTGGATAATTTGGATCTTTCGTACGGGCAGAAACTCTCCGACAGGGATGAGGTCAACGCGACTATCTCGGAAGGCTGGTTCTCGGACGGCAACACCCGTGACCGGGCGGTCCTTGAATACCTGCACAGGGTAAATGATATGCCTCTTGTCAGGATAGGGGGAGAGTTTGAATATTTGACTTTTTCTCTGGATAATACAAACTATTGGGCGCCGAGGCCCTACTCTAGCATTTCTTTTGTCGCCCTGATAGATGATAACGACGCCGACGAGACTTTTTTCTACAGGGGAAAAGCGGCTATCGGCCGTGTAATAGAGGCTGCCCAGACGGAGCTAAGCCTTGACGGCGAAGTTACCTACAATATTTCAAGTAATTTATCAGCTGAAATGGTGCTGGCCGTGGCTCTGGGTTCGACCGGAGACGCAAGGTCAACGCTTACGAGTATTACCCTGGGGGTAACCTACCACTTTTGAAAAAAAATATAATAGCCGACATAATTCTTAACACCTTTGTACTCCTCCTGGCAGTGATACCTTTTGCGTGGCTGATACTTGCTATGTTGAATGTGTATCTGCTGAAATTTTCGTTTAGAAAAGGATTTGTCGCGCTTTCTTTTATTTCGCTTTTCATTTTCCTTTGTATCTTGATCATAAGATATTTCGGCCTTATTTACTTTTCCTACTTGAATTTTACTTTTCATGACGCGGATAAAAGCAAAAAAGAGCCTGTTGAATACCCTCTGGTCTCTATTCTTCTGCCGGCCTACAACGAAGGAAAAAATATAGAGGAATCTATAAAATCACTTATAGCCCTGGATTATCCTTTTAAAGAAATAGTTATTATAAATGACGGGTCAAAAGATGACAGTCTGGCAAGAGCGAAAAAATACGAAGGTATCTATTCAAATGCAACCGTGAAAGTGCTTTCTCAGACCAATCAGGGCAAAGCAAAAGCGCTGAATAACGGGATAAAAAACAGCACGGGAGCTTTTATCCTCTGCATGGACGGGGATTCCATAATAGACAAGAATGCCATTAAAATGGCCATCCCGCATTTTAGGGACCCAAAGATCGGCGCGGTGGCCGGTAATATTAAAATAATTAACATAGGCAATACGCTGACCCGGCTTCAATCGCTTGAGTACATGGAAGGCTTGAATATGGTCAAACACAGTCAGGGGTTCTTCAAGGCCGTGAATATTGTCCCGGGCCCGTTCGGGCTTTTCCGCCGCACGGCGATGGATAGCGCGGGCGGTTATGACAGCGACACTTTTGCGGAAGATTGCGATCTCACTATCAAGCTTCTGTCCGAAGGCTGGGAAGTAGTTTACGAGCCGGAATCTTTATCCTGGACCGAAGCGCCTGAAACCATGAACGCTCTTTTTGTGCAGAGATACCGCTGGAGCCGCGGGATTCTGCAGGTCCTGAAGAAACACCGTCAAAATCTCTGGAGGACCAAAGGGACGAGGGTTAATACTCTGACCATCTGGTACATGTTCTTTGAAGCCATTATCTGGCCCATTATGAATGTTTTCGCGCAGGTCTTCTTTGTTTATGTCGCCGTAACTTACGGAATGCTGAGCAGTCTTTTATTCTGGTGGATCCAGCTTACCCTGCTTGACATGACCGCCGCCCTGCACTGCGTTCTCATAGAGAAAGAAAGACTGAACTATGTGCTTTACGCGATTCCTTACCGTCTTTATTTCATTCTTGTAATTGATGTGGTTAAACTGCTTGCCACGCTGGAAGAAGTGCTGGGCGTTAAGATGGAATGGGGCAGGGTGGAAAGAAAAGGCAGATTAAAGAGTACCTGAGTTAAGTTTAATATTACAAGCGAAAGCCCGGGGGACTTCTCTCTGCGGGCTCTTTTATTGAAGTAAAAGCACGTAACCGATATAATACAGTATGGGTAAAGATTCAAGGAGCAAATGACCAAAAAACAATTTGTTAAGATAATAAAGGAGATCCGAGGGATGATCGCTTCCGGGAAATACGCGAAGTGCAGCTGTCCCAAGAAGAAATGCGAATGGTGGGGCGACTGCCTTCACTGCGTGATGCAGCATAGGTATTTTGGAAAACATGTGCCGAACTGTCTGCAGTTCATTCTTAGCAATAAGATAGCGGCTCTGGCGGAAACAGCGGAGCTTGAGGTCAAAAGAAAACCCTTTACCAAAGATTCCTATTGGGATTATGTGAACAAAGTCGCTCCAAAAGACGGCAGGAAGAAAAAGAGATAACCGCAACCTGTCCGGAGGGAAGAATGCTCATCAGGAAAGCCTTAAAGAAAGACGCTCCCGCGATAACAGAGATATACAATTATTACATTAAAAACACACCCGTTACTTTCGAAGTAAAACCGCTGAAACCCGCGGAACTGGCAAAAAGGATGGATACTCCTTACGGTAAATATCCCTGGATAGTGGGAGTTGTTGAAGGGAAAGTCATAGGTTATGCCTACGCTTCGGAATTTCAAGAGAGAGCCGCCTACAGATATACCAAAGAACTTACTGTTTATCTGGATAAAGACTGGACCGGCAGAGGTTATGGAAAAGCTCTTTAAGTCAGGCTAATAAACCTGCTCAAAAAGACCGCTTGCGCGGCAATGATCGGAGGTATTGCGCTGCCCAATAAGGCAAGCGTAATACTGCACGAGCGCCTCGGCTTCAGGAAAGTTGCTCACTTTAAAAAGGTCGGCTATAAATTTGGCAGATGGATTGATGTGGGTTATTGGGAAAAGCAGATAAGGTAAGAGCCTGTTTATCTTGTAGGATTCTTCGAAGAAAACCGGATATTATGGGAGGGGAGAATGAAAAGAATAGTTTTTAGCCTTGCGGTTTTAATGTTTCTGGGAATCGTAGCCGGAGCGGAAGAAGCAAAGAAGACAGCAGACGGGAACAAACCCGCTGAGAAAAAAGAGGAGAAAAAAATGACGACAGCAACGCTGAAAACAAATATGGGAGATATTGTGATTGAACTTTTCACCGAGCAGGCGCCTAAAACTACCGCTAATTTTATTAAACTCGCGGAAAAAGGTTTTTATGACGGCGTTATCTTTCACCGGGTCATTCCTAATTTTATGATCCAGGGCGGAGATCCTACTGGCACGGGAAGAGGCGGCCCGGGATATACCTTTGAAGACGAATTCGCGCCGGGCTTGAAACACACCAAAGCAGGGATGCTCTCTATGGCAAATGCCGGGCCGAATACAAACGGCAGTCAGTTTTTTGTTACGGTTGCCCCGACGCCCTGGCTTGACGGCAAGCATGCCATTTTCGGACAGGTAATTGAAGGAATGGACCTTGTGATAAAGATGTCAAAGGTGGAGACTCTTCCCGGCGACAAACCAAAGAAGGATATAGTGATGGAGAAGGTAACCATCAAGAAATAGCAGGGCAGAAGCCGGAGATCTGGACACGGGCTTCCGGCGTGCCGGCGCATAAGAGGCAAATAATTTGAAACAGGGTAAAAACAGTTATTTTATTTTGGTGCTCGCGTTTTCGGCAGGATTTGCCGTATTATTCTGCGGCTGCGCGACTACAGGGACAATAGGCTCGGGGCGGGATAAACCCTATTGGGAGCGTATTAAGGAAAGCAACGAGTCCAAAAAAGCCAGAGCCGCAGCCCGTCCTCCCGTCACCGACGGGGAGCCGGGCAGTAAAGTCGTTGCCGCAGGGTATAGGATAGCCTGCGAAGAAAAAAGAATCATAAAAGGCAGCTGCTGGGATTTTGTCAATGTTGTTTATAATGAGGCGGGGTATCCGCAAAAATGGAGAACCACCGTATTTGAGGGAAAACGGGAAGGCCCCTATGCCGATCCTGATCTGCTTAAACCCGGGGACTGGGTGATGCACTGGAACCTTGAATATACCAAAGTAAATTATGAGCATAGCAGCATCTTTGTTGAGTGGAAAGACCGGGAAGGCAGGGTGGCAAAGACCCTTGATTACGCGGGTCTTGACAGGCTGGTTCCCGGGAAATATACTTATCATTCCTACCTGAAGATCTTCGGAATAACCAGGCCCAAGCAATAACATTGCAGGAACAGGTTTGACACAAAAGAGAAGGAGTTTCCGGCGTAATTTAGCATTGAAATTAAACCTGTGTTTCTGCTATATTGTTAACCTGGCAGGCTGAAGTTAGTTGACAATAATCGGAGGATTTATGTTCAGGGAAAAAATAAAACTATTGGACGCGACCATACGCGACGGCGGCTTGATGAACAGCCACAAATTTGAGGACAGTTTTGTCCGCGCCGTTTATAAAGCCGTCTCGGAAGCCGGCATAGATTATATCGAAATAGGCTATAAGAATTCAAAAAAACTCTTCTCGCCCGAGAAATACGGGAAATGGAAATTCTGCGATGACGACGAGATTCTTAAGGTTATAAAGGACATACCTTCAAAAACAAAGATTTCGGTCATGGTGGATGTAGACAGGGTGGATGTTGCAGATGTGAGGCCGAAAAAAAACAGCCCGGTCTCCATGATCCGCGTGGCGAGCTATATTAAGGACATTGACAAAGCAATCTATCTCTGCAATCAGATGGCGGAGAAGGGTTATGAGACAGCCATCAATATTATGGCTATTTCTAAAGCGCTGGATAATGAGATTAATGAGGCTTTTGAGCAGCTGGAGAAAGAATGCAAAGCCATAGTTATAAATATTGTTGACAGTAACGGAGCGCTCTACCAGGAAACCGTGGAGTTTTTGATCAAGAAAGCAAAATCTATAATTAAATCCAAAGAAATAGGATTCCACGCCCATAACAACCAGCAGCTGGGCTTCTCCAATTCCATAGAAGCCATTATACACAATGCGAACTATATTGACTGCACCATCTACGGACTGGGGAGAGCGGCGGGCAACTGCCCTACGGAACTAATGCTCGGCTTTCTAAAGAACCCGAAATACGATATCCGGCCCATCCTTGATGTTATCTCCAAGGAGTTTATCCCGCTCCGTGAAAAGATTGAGTGGGGGTATGTAATACCTTACGCGATAGCCGGCATCTTGGATGAACATCCCAAGGCGGCAATGGCACTGAGGGAGAGCTCGGAGAAAGAGAATTACAGGGAGTTCTGGGAAAGCCTTGCGCTGAGCGAGGATGAAGCATAACATAAAATAAATATAGAAAAACAGAAAAATAGAAAAGCAGAAAAATGGAAAGATAGAAAAACAGAAAAACAGGAAAAGGGGCGGGTATAACCCGCCTCTTCTTTTTTGTAGGGGAAAAGTTGTATAATGGGGAAGTTTGTGGAGGGAAGATGCCTGAAATTGTGGTGTTAAAAAGATGCGAGGAATATGACCCGGAAAAGGTAAAGAAAGCCCTGGCCGAAGGGCTTGATCTTATTGGAGGCATAGGTAATTTTGTAAAAAAAGACGAGAAAGTCCTCCTGAAAGTTAATTCCCTAATGAACGCGCCTGTGGAAAAACATGTCTGCACTCACCCGGTGATGCTCAGGGCCGTTATCCAATTACTGAAACCCGTCACAAAAAATATATTTGTAGGAGACAGCCCCGGAGTCGGAACCTTTGCGTTTTGTTCAAAAAGGAACGGCTTGCAGGAAGTCATTGATTCGGAAGGCGTTACTGCCGTTAATATACTGAAAGAAGACCACGAGCAGGTAACCCCTGCTCCGATAAAATACAGGGTATTTAAGACGGATAAACTGCTTGCAGGTATGGACAGGATAATTAATCTCCCGAGATTTAAGACCCACGGTTTTATGTTTATGACGCTCTGTGTCAAAAATATGTTCAGGCTTATACCGGGTAGTTCAAATCCCGGCTATCACCTGCGATGCGGATCTGATAAGC
>JBAXDA010000062.1:0-7250 GCA_037141215.1 Candidatus Firestoneibacteriota bacterium
GAAAATAAGACTGTCCTTTTCGTAATATTCATTGAGCGGATACAGGAAACCTTGATCCATGTAAAGTTTTAAGGCTCTGAAATTAACAATAAAGATATCCGGCGCTGTTCCTGCCGCCATTGACATCATAAAACCTGATTCGCTCGCAGTGCCTTTTACGGAGATACCTCTGGTCTTTACAATGTTAATGTAGGGATGGGTTTTTACAAACTCATCAAAGACTGCCTTGTCTTGAATGTTCCAGGCCTCAGGCACATCCCACATATTTAAAGTTACTATGTTATCATCGGCAGGTAGAGTTGTAGGAAGTACAGGCATGAGTGCGGCGAAGAGTAGAATTAGAAAGTTTCTCATTTTGGGGTTATACTAACAGAAAAGAGTCTGGCAGTCAATTTAATAAGTGAAACTCTCTGGCACTATGGCGTCGATTGGACCGAGAGCAAAATCATGGCGTTATTCATCGTCAAGAGACAGCACCTGGATATCTTTAATTCTCAATTTGACCTCGAAGCTGTTATCATTTTTCAGATCAAAAATAATATTTTCTATCATAAACCCTCTTGCAGAACTTCCCGAAAGTGGGCCTACCTCGATTTTTATCGCATTCTTTCCCGGAAGAAGCTTTATGACCCTGTCGTATAACGGGTTTTCATCCTGTATCAGTCTGTCATCAATAGCTCTTCTGATGAATCTGAGCTTTAGGCTGACAGTCCCGGCAGAGGTGTTCTCTATTTCGGAAAGGAAAGTGTTGTATTGCGCCCAGTTTCCCTTTTTCATTGCCTCTATGTCTATGCTTAGCTTTGTTCCTTCTGTTCCTGCCGGCAGAACAAGTGTTAACTTCTTGTCTTTTTTAGACGATACAACTTGCTCTTTGTTGCAGGTGAAAAACTTATTTTCAACAATATAGTTCAGCTCGAAGAGAGGTTCTGCAAAACAATAATTAACCGCTGCAAGAATTATCGCGACTGCTGCAGCATATTTCATAGTTCTCCTGATAAAAATACTCATTTAAGCAGATGTTCAATTTCTTCCGCGATCTGAGACCTGTAACTATCCATTTTTAAGTAATCAAACCCGGGAGTATCGGTTTTATGGTTGTAGGGGAGCTTCAAAAATATTTTCTTCAGAGTATTTTCTGCGGCTGAGGCGTCTTTACCGTCAGCTTTTGCTTTTTTTATGTGTTCCAACAGGGTGTAGACATATTTGTAATCATCCACTCCCTCTCGTATCCTTTCGAATCTTACGCTCGGGTGCGCTATTTTGTTGAAATAATAGACCAGACCTGCTTCTCTCGGGAACATAACCCCCGGATTAAGACACCATGGCCTCCCTCCTTTGAAATTAAATCTCCAAAGATAGAACCCGTATCCGAATCTTTGATCAACGGCTATAAAGGTCATCCAGGAAGGTTTCATTTTCGCAGCTTCCTCCCAAGCAGGAAACATCTCCCCGTTAAAACCGAATTCATCGAGCGTGGGAAGGTTCCAGTGCCTCTTTAGTTCGTCCTGTTTGTTAAAGGTCGCGAGAAGTTTGATTCCAGAAACCGAACGCGCCGCCGTATAGTATTCTTCGGCGTACTTCATCATTCTGTCATATTCATCTCCCGGAACGATTATACCTCCCAGTTCAGACGAGAGATACATCGTGTAGGGCAGCCATTTATTCTGCTCGGCATTCGCTTTTACTTTTGCCAGGCCGGCTTTAAGTTTGGTATAGGCTTCTTCGCAAAAATTCTTTTCGCCCATGCCAAACGGACCGGCACAGTTCGCAATAGTTCCGTATCCCTGGGTTCCGTAGGTAGACATAATGAACTTGCCCGGCAATCCGGCCTTTTTTGCCAGCTCCATATATCTGTTGGCATTCGTGAAATCCTCGCCGACGGGATTTAAGGAACTTGTTATCTCTCCTGTCATTCCGTGTTCTTTGATGCATTTGAATTCCTGTTCAAGCCTCTCGAAATCCCAGGTGCCGGACATCATCGGCGCCCAGTTCATAACCTCCGGCGGCGGCTGCATTAGTTTAAACGGCAGCACTTTCACCTCTGCTTTTATTTCGGAAGCCGGTCTTCCTTCAGGTTCAAACATGATAATTCCGCGATAAGTTCCCGGGGGTGAATCTTCAGGTACTTTTATGTTTATCCAGATTTGTTTTGCTATGCCCTTGTCAATTCTTGAGATTTGATTTGAGCGCTCAAGCACCTCTGATCTTACGGTGACAATATCATCTCCGATAGGCCGGTACTTAACATCGTTTATCTGAAAGGTTTCCGGGGCAAGTTTCTTCCCGTTCTCATTTACGAAATCTGAGAACTCCGTCCTGCAATTCACAAGATCTGCTGCCGGATAAACACCGAAGACCAAGGGTTCAAACTCTCCCGGGGCTGCAAAAACTTTAAGTTCTTTTGTGTCGGCTTCTATTCCGGAGGGAATTGAGAAAGGGTTTAAATCCAGCAAGTAATTTCTTACAAATAGAGCGTACCCTTTTTTGTTCTCTTCTGCATTGAATTCATAATTTGGATTTGCCTCTTTTTCGACAATTACGGCCTTCCCGACTTTAATCTGTAGAAGGAGAGTGCCTAAATGTCTTTCATCAAACTTTTCCATTCTCAAGGCTTTTATAGAGAGTGTGTCTTTCGCTTCCTGTTGGGCGTGAACAACACCAAAAGCCACAAGGACGAGTGCGGCAAGAATTTTTTTATGCATGTTGCCATCCCTTATAATCTTTGCGGCACCTGAATCTTTAGTTCTTCGTAAAAAATAATAGTTTCGCTCTATGCCAAAACTCTAAATATGTATAAGCCAAGTACAAAAGCCGAGTACCAGCAGGTGGCGGAAATCAGACCTCCGATACCTCCGATTATCATCGCTTTTCTGTATTCGGGCGTCTTTTCAAAGTCAGGGAGCTCAACGGCTTTTTCTAAAAGCGGAGTGGCGACAATATTCAGGAAGATCCCGTTAATGGTTTCTATCACCACAAGGAAAAGTTTCAAATAAAACAGTTTTGACTTCAGCGCGTCGCCATAGGTTGCAGATGAAGTAAAACAAAGAGCTATGCCCGAGGCCACAAGCAGGAAAAGCCCGCCCCAGACTAGCATGGAAATTATTTTAAAGACCCCGACCGCTTTCGGCATCATTTTTGTGTTAAACATACCATAAGCGCTGACTACATAGGTGACGGTACAGGCGCCGAGCCCGACTATCAGGCCGAAAACGTGCATGGAGACAAGTATAAAATAGAGTGACATTTTACCTCCCGATCAATTTAGCATTACAAGCGATAAAGCGTTATTTTTTCTTCCAACCGGCCCACTTGCTGACTTTTTGCGCAAGCAAGGCTTTAACTTTCTCTGCAAGTTCATCCGGCTGCGCGGGTTTATTGATAAAACCGTCTACCGGCAGGTAAGCGGGTACATCAAGGGTAAATATTTCATCTGTGCCTGCTTTCTCCGTTCCGTCCGAAGGCAGCTTAATACCATCCATTTCAGGCAGGGCATCAAATACAGGCAGTTTAAGGTTTACCGAGGTAATCATTAATATCGGCGTTCCCGCGATAGAGGAGTCCTGCCTTATTTTTGAAACCAGTTCAAGACCGTTGGTCTTTCCGCTCGGCCCGAACATGACATCCAGCACCATAACATCCGGTTTTTCGCTTTTTAGTTTATTGAAAGCCGAAACCGTATCATACGCAGCCAGGATTTCATATCCTTCCGCTTCAAGAACTATTTTCATGGTCTCCACAAGGTCTATGTCGTCGTCCGCGAGCAGCACCAGTTTTTTTTCTCTCATTTAAGCCGCCTCCTTTCCGCCGGATACTACAGGTAGCGAAAACACAAACCTGCTTCCCTGTCCCAGAGTGCTTTCAAACCAGATCTTTCCTTCATGCGCTTCAAGTATCTGCTTGACTATGGAAAGCCCGAGGCCGGTCCCGTCTTTTTCTATCATTCTGGCGTTCTCCGCCCGGTAAAAGTCGTTGAACAGGTTTTGCTGGTCTTCTTCTGATATACCTATTCCGTTGTCTTTTATAGTTGTCTCCGCCTTCCCTTCTCTGTTAGAAAGGCTTAGGCTGATCCTGCCGCCGGAGGGTGTATATCTCACGGCATTCTCCAGAAGATTAATAAAAACGCGTTCTATCGAATCTTCGTTGGCGTATATTATAGCTTCTTCAAGGTTGTCAAGAAACTCAAATTTAAGATTTTTAGCCGTAAACCTGTGTTTTATTTGTTCTACCGTCCGCTCTGCAATCATGGAAATGGAAACCAGTGTCTTTCTGAGGTTTCTGTCGGTTCTGATACTGGAAAGATTCAACAGGTCGCTGATAAAGTCCAGCATATAGAGACTGCGTTTCTCGGCCCGCGCGAGCATCTCCGCTGTTTTTGGCGCAACTGGACCCGTCATGCCTTTTAAAACTACTTTCAAACAACTCTGGATGGTTGAAACAGAAGATTTCAAGTCGTGTGATACTGTTAGAACATATTGAGACTTCAGCCTGTCTTGCTCCGCAAGCATTTTGTTTGCAACCGCCAGCTTTGCCTCCCTATCCCTGAGTTTATTTACTATGGAGGCCGACATAAAAATAGTTATAAAAAGCGTTGAACCCAGCACAGAGAGCGCCCCGAACACATACTTGAAATTATAAATCATCTCGCTGTCTGGGAACCCGGACAGATGATAATGCGGCAGTACTTTAAGGTTCTCTAAGAGCGCGGTTGAGCCTATCAATAGCATTACCAGCACGCCATGGGCATAGGCAGATCTATTTGACAGGAGTATTCCGGCAATAACCATGTGAAAAATGAAAAAGTAAACGAACGGATTCTCGATGCTCCCGCTAAAATGCAGAAAGTAAGTGAGCATTACAAGATCGGTCGCTACCTGAACATTTGAGAAAAGCTTGTGTTTCGCCCTTCCCTCTCGCGGTTTACTTACTAGCTTTCTCCAATAGAGCAGGAAAGCAAAATTATAGCCTGCCAGGACCAGAACGCCCAGATAAAGCTGTCTTACGGGAAGCACTTCACCGAAAAAATTGCCGGCTACGGTTACAACCGCGGGAACTCCCAGAATGGCAAGCCATCTGAGGTCAATGAACCACTTATCGCGTTCATCGACCTCGTTCCCGGCGCCCATATTCTCAAATAATTGACCTCTCATTTTCATTCTAACTCTATTTTACCGCCAATTCATTATAAACTGCTATAACTTTCTTTACCGTAAAACAGGTCGCTTCCGAAGATATAGTGGCGCCCGAGACGGCCGTAACGCCTTTTCCGATGACAACCTCTGAACCTTTCCCGGTAAACTGACCGAGGAAGTTCTTGCTTGCAATCGGCCTTCCTCTTTTTTCTGACAGAGCCATCACAGCCATGTTCTTTACTTTTGCGGTTTTAATGTCCAGCAGAACAATATATTTGACCGGACCCCATTTCCCGGGCTGTTCTTCTATTAAAGCAACTCCGGTTTTCTGACCGCCTTTTATACCGTAGTAAAGTGTATACTCTGTTTCTGCTTTCCAGGTTGAAGCTTTCCCGGACCCCAGGTAGACCAGCGTGCCGCCAAGTTTGCTTTTGATATTGTCTATATCTTTTTGAACAAGGGTTTTCTTAACATTCTCTATTTTTTCGGCATCAGGGAACATTTCCTTCAAAGCCTGTTCCGTATTTAACATCTCTAGAGCATGGCATACTCCGGTAAACCCGAAGAAACAAACAGCCGCAAGCATTACAAACATCAACTTATTCTTCATCTTTTCCTCCCTTTTTTGTTTTACTAAATATTTTTTTAAGTCCTTCAGATAAAGAAACCCCGCCCTGCGCGTCAATAATTATTGCCTCTGTTTGCGGGTAAGCTTTTAGCAGTTCTAATCCCTTTTCTCTGCCAAGCACAAAGACCGCGGTGGAAAGCGCATCCGCCAGAGTTGCATCCGGCGCTATGATAGCCGCGCACATAAGTTCTGTCGCGGGGTAGCCTGTTCGCGGGTCAATAATATGGCAGTACCTCCTGCCGTCCTTCACAAAATATCTCTCATAATCGCCCGAAGTGGAGATGGAAAGCTCTGTAAGATCCATCACGCCGAGAGCGCCTTCTCCTCTCGGATTCTTTATGCCTGCTTTCCAGGGTTTACCTTTATAGGTTCCCAGGGCGTAGATGTCTCCGCCAAGATCAACCAGGGCTGACTTTATCCCGGACTCCTTGAGTGAACGCATAGCCCGATCTACGGCATAACCCTTCGCTACCGCGCCAAGATCTATTTGGGCAGTTTTCCGAAGTTTCACAAGTTTCCCATCCTGCACGGCTACAGTGCCCGGGCCTATGAGTTTCAGAGCTGCCGAGAGAGCGTCTTTCCCAGGCACCTTAGGGTCTTTTGGCAGTTCGCCATAAAAACCCCAGAGAGTTATTAGAGGCTTAACGGTAATATCAAACGCTCCGCCGCTTTTCGCGGTAACATCCAGGGCAATTTTAATTACTTTCATTATTTCCGGATCGGTAATTGGAGTTCCTTTAGTGTTAAACTCATAAACCTGGCTTCCGGAAAGGAAAGCGCTGAACTTATTGTTTAACGCTTCCACACTGTCAAGCGCTTTATCCATTGCTTTGTCGGCATCCTCGCTTTTAGGAGTGTAAATGCTGCAATAGGTATCCATAAGATACCTCGTTTTCTTTACCAGTCCGTCGTCCCCCGCTGAAACAAGGATTGGAAGAACAAGAAATAAAATCGTTATCGTAATGCATTTAAATGTTTTCGCCATAGTAACCTCTGAGGTACGGCGCCCGGGAAAACTCTCCCCGGGCGCTTCCCTTTGCCTACACAAATTATACTGGAACAAAGTACCTATTGCACCGATAAAAACAAGCTTTATTAGAAAGTGGTTCTCCAGCCTATTACAAGCCTCTGATATTTTACTTCGCAATTGTCTCCGTCCCTGTTGTTCTTCACATCTATAAGCTGGCCGTAGATTATTGAATCCGGCGTCACATAGAAGTTAAGAACAGGAGAAATTTCGGTGTAAGTCTCATAGGCAAACGACTGCTTCATTGAGGTTGTTGTGGTAGTAGAAGCAGGCAGCACACCGGTGTTTGCAGCGGTTATAGTCTTATTGGCTGAAGTAAAATCCTGGTCATAGTGCGCGTACACCAGCATGAATCTAAGCCACGGGAATATCTTATAACCCGCTTTTAGATAATACGCTTGCGGCGTGAGATTCCTTGTTACCTTGGTAAGGTCTGTGATGCCTGTATTCGCATACATCGTAACAT
>JBAXDA010000063.1:0-7228 GCA_037141215.1 Candidatus Firestoneibacteriota bacterium
CGCCCGCCGTAAGCCCGAGATTGTAGCAATAGGCCGCGTCAAAAAGAGACGGCGCGCCGCACCTTCCTTCGTAACCGAAGAAATGATTTAGCGTGGAAAATTTGACTTCCGGAGCTTTTTCTTTCAGGTATTTTTTTACCATATCTATAAGAAGTTTCTCCGTAGGTATCTGAGAAACCTGCAGGTTGCCGTGAGCGTCACGGTCAAAGAGCAGCATCTCTTGTATGTAGTGAGGAAGGCTCATGAAGAGATTTCCGTGCGCTTCGTCAAGCTCACTCTTTACAAAATCACGCTTTCCGGCAAAATCCATATCTGCCATTTCTTTCTCATGTTTCGCGACCATATGGTTCAATTCATTGATGAGCGCATTCATCTCAGGGATGAACTCAATAATGCCCTCCGGAACCACAACAACTCCGTAATTCATCTTTTTCCCCGCGCGTTCTATAACAGTATCTCCGATTTCCTTTACGATTGAGTGCAGAGACATTTTCTTTGCTGCCACCTCTTCAGAAATCAAAGCAACTGCGGGCTTGCACTGAAGAGCCACTTCAAGCGCAACATGGCTGGCTGAACGTCCCATAAGTTTTATGAAATGCCAGTACTTCCTTGAGGACGGAGTGTCCTGTAATATGTTTCCGACCATCTCCGCGAATATCTTCGTCGCAGTATCAAAACCGAAAGATATCGGAAGGTATTTTCCTATCTGAAGGTCTCCGTCTATGGTCTTCGGTACTCCAATGACCTGTACACCGCTTCCATCCGCTTTAATATCTTTGAAAAGGAACTCTGCAAGAACGGCTGCATTTGTATTTGAATCATCTCCACCCACTACTACCAGCGCGTCAAGTTTGTTGTCAACGCAGGTTTTCTTTACCGCCGCAAACTGTTCGTCGGTCTTTATCTTTGTCCTATCCGAACCAAGATAATCAAACCCGCCCGTATTTTTTATTCTCTTAATATCTTCTGCTTTAACTTCAAACAGATCGCCCTATATGAGCCCTTTTGGTACTGACTTTACTCCGAGAAGTTTGCATTTTGAGGCAACAAGCATATCAAAACGTCCGGCAACAACCTTATGCCCGCCCGCGGCAGGACCGCCGGAGAACATTACCGCGACTTTCAAGCCCTTGAGTTTTGGCGTATTTTTGCCCTTAACTCCGACCATGATTTTTGTGGCGTTTCCTTTGAGATTGGGAAAGCTTTGAAATACTTTAGCGGAGTCCTTCGTTGAGACGGTGTCGGCGGAAGGTTTGAAACTAACGGGAGCTATCCTGCCGGCCTTTAGGAACTGCCGGCAAACGGGAGTCTTTATCTTCCTTATCTCAGCTTCAAACAGGGATCTTCCTTTTTCGGTGCTGTCCAAAAACTTTTCCAATGAGCCCATCTATAACCCTCCATTAAATAAATCTATAAAATCTATTTTTCCGCTTTACGCGAACCTTTCAAATCTTTCCTTCTTCACCTTGCATATGGGGCAGATATCGGGAGCCTCTTCTCTGGCGCAGAGATAGCCGCAGACCTTGCAGCGCCAGACAGGATAGGCAAAGCCGGACTTGAAAACATTACTGACGGAGTTAAAGCGGTCTCCCGGCTCGGGCCTGCGTTCCGGAATAGCTTCAGCTCCCTTTTTGCTCGCGAGAACTTTCTCTGAGACATAAAGCCCGCAGTAGCAGGCTCCATATTCGCCAAGATCTTCGTCCCTGTAATCGCAGGGGCAGATTATATCAACATCTTTGCTCTTTATTCCTTCAGAGAGCCTGCAGGGACAGGCCCAGTAGCCGTACCTTTTCTCGTTAATAAGCAGGCCCGAAACGAGGTCTTTCGCAAACTGAACATCCGGGTTCAGAGAGTAGCCGTTATTCTCCGCGTCATTTTTAATCTTCTGATAAGCTTTCTCTATTTCTTCGGGAAGAATTTTCTGCTCTTCGCTCATAGCCCCAGTTTCTCCTTTATCTCGTCCGGCTCATAACCCAGCACGGCATCCTTGTTGTTTATAACAACCGTCGGAAAGGAGATTGACGGATTCCATTTCAAGATGTTACTTTTTGCTTCATCACGGTCTTTTCCCTGTTCAAGATCAACATCGCAATAATCAAACGCTATGCCCTGGTCCTTAAAGAGCTGTTTTGTCTTCCTGCACCAGATACAGGTGGAAAGAGCGTAGATCATGACCTTACCCTTGTCTTTTCCTTCAACATGTACTATTTTCATAGGCCCTCCGTGAACTTCCTTCCAAGATACACCTTCGCGGCCGGAATTTCAAGAAAGTTCTGCAAGGTTAACTCCTCTCTGCCTATTTCCGTTGACTTTCGGCGAGTCATTCTGGTATATTAACACCTATGAACAGCAACCAGTCAACTTTGATAATCGTAAAACCCGACGGACTCAAAAAATCCCTCACAGGCAACATACTTACCAGGCTTTCCGAGACTAAACTCGAAATAATCTCCGCGAAAGTAGTGAGGGTCAGCCATGAATTGGCCGCTGAACACTACCGCCATCTCAAGGAAAAACCATTTTTTAACGAAGTTATTAAATATCTCCAGGGCGAATATCATGACAGGAAGAAAGTGCTCGCCATGGTCTATTACGGCAAAGACGCGATAAAAAAAGTAAGAGACATTGCCGGCGCCACGAACCCGGAAGAAGCCGATCCCGTATCCATCAGGGGTTCCTTCGGAAGGATTACCACAAAGGGCATTTATGAAAATGTAATCCACGCTTCCGCGGACGAGACTGACGCCGAACGCGAGATAAAGCTCTGGTTCAAGCCTGACGAGATTATAGTAGATATTTACCCCACGAAAACAGCTATTTTTAAAGATGCCACTGACAGGATCTGGGCATAATTAAAAACCGGTTTTCGTATCTGCCAATAGAAAACACACAAAATCTTGTAATAGGAGGAATGTATGCCGCTTGTAAACAGTAAGGAATGGTTGATAAAGGCGCAGAAGGAAAAATTCGCAATAGGCGCATTCAACGCTAACAACATGGAGTTCATTGAAGCTATCATAGAAACCGCTGAGGAAGAAAAATCCCCGGTAATCATCCAGGTCAGCCAGGGCGCGATAAAATACGCCGGACTTGAAATGGCAACCGAAATGGTTAAAGCCGCCGCCCAGCTTGCTTCGGTGCCGGTTATACTGCATCTTGACCACGGAACGGATTATCTCCAGAATGTAAGATGCCTGAGGGCCGGTTTCACCTCTCTTATGTTTGACGGTTCTGCTCTTGACTTTGAAGCCAATGTAAAAATGACCGCAAAGATTACCGAAATGGCTCATGCCTGCGGTATCCCTGTAGAAGCCGAACTCGGCAAAGTACTCCAGTCAGCCGACAAGGTCTCTCCGGAACAGGTGGAAAAGGCCATGACCCAGCCGGAGGAAGCGGTGAATTTCGTCAAGCAGACAAATATAGACTCTCTTGCGGTGGCAATAGGTTCGGTGCACGCTATGAAGGACAGGACTGCTCTACTTGACATACCGAGGCTTAAAAGAATCAGGGCGGTTATTGACATTCCCCTTGTACTTCACGGCTCTTCGGGAGTTGACCCAAAATCCATTATGGAAGGCATTCAGAACGGCCTTTGCAAGATCAATGTAGCAACCCAGCTCTCCATCTCCTTCGTCCAGGCAGTAGGGGCAACCTTTAACAAGAACCCCGCGGAAAAGGATATGAGAAAGATTCTTCTTCCCGGCAAGATCGCAGTAAAGGAAAAGGTAAGGGAATATCTCGGCTTCTTCGGCTGCAAAGGCAAGGGAATAATTGCAGGCGCAAAATCAGGGATAACGGCTTCAGAGATTAAACATCACGAGTAGAGTTCATTAAGTTTGTTAAGGTTGTAAAGTTTTTAAAAGTTCATAAAGTTCATAATGTTCTTAACGTTTATAACGGAAAAGGGCTTTGGAGAGATCCAAAGCCTTTTTTTTCATACACGAAACGTTTCTTAAGAAAGTTTTTTCAGAAGTTCGAAAAACTCATCTTTGTCCAGGAAGTTCTCTACCCAATGTTCAACGCTGTACTCATCTAATTGTTTTTTATTGCCGACACCTATAAATGGAATCCCGGTAGCCTCCGCGGCCTTCAGATCCCAGAGACCATCCCCGACGCTGACTATCGCGCTAAAATTACTGACGCCATACTTTGCTTTAGCCTTCTGCACGGCTCCGTCCAGCAGTTCTTCCCTTGTAAGGCAGTCAAACCCTGACGCCAGCACGGCAGAATCAAAAGGCACCTGCGCGACCTCAAGCTTGTAGGCGGAACTCGCGCTGAAACTGCCGGTGGCAATGGCAACGGCAAAGTCTTTTAGTTTAAGCAGTTCGGTCATCATTTCCCGGGCCCCGGGAACTTCGAGAAACATTTCAGGATTAGAGGCCGCCTTCTTTCTGATATTCTCAAGAAAACCGTCCGCCATAGCCTGAAGCTCTTTTCTTTTGGGGTGTTTTCCCGTCTGCTCCACAAATATCTGGTCAAGGATGCTGGCCGCAGTTACATTTTTGTAGCGTGACCAGTCGGAATTGATGTTTTTAAAACCAAATTTTTCTGCGAGGGTTCCGAGGAAACACTCGGTATCGACTTTGCCGGTAAAAGTAAGGGTATTATCCACATCAAAAACCACAAGTTTGGGCGGATTCATTTGGCGGCTTTCCTTTTCCGGATTTCCAGGACTGCCAGGGCAGACGCGAGATTCACGGAGATATCAGATTTGTTGAAGCGGACCTTGAAAGTTTTTTTTATATCTGCCGTCGCTTTAAGCTTCAGCGCTTTAAGCTTCTTTAGCAGCAAGACATTGCCTTTTTTGTTTACGGAGACGCCGTATCTCTCTATGGCTTTAATAGCCGCCAGCTTTACATAAGGGTTTTCAAGATATTCCCGCATTATTTGTTTTTACCTTTTATTTAGTCATTATTTTGGAATAGTCGCCAACTTCAAGAAACATTGCCCCGATATAGTTCAGGAGCGCAAGCCTGTTTTCTTTGATAGCAGGGTCTTTATCCATTATCATAATGCGGTCAAAAAGATTGTCAATAACCGGCAGGAATTCTGCGGTTATTTTAAAAGCTTCCGCGTACTTTTTGTTTTCAATAAGAGAGTAAAAGGTCTTTTCACGGCTCTTTACAAAGTCGTACAAGGTTTTTTCGGCCTCTTCCTTGAAAAGCCCGGTATTAATGCCGGCATAGCTGCCTTCTTTCGGCAGAATGTTGATGACACGAGAGAAAGTCACGATAACTTTATTAAAGGAAGCCTCTTTTGCCAGCTCATTCAAGATTCCTGCCCGGGCAAAAGTATCAAGAATGTTACTGCAGTCTGTGCCCAGTACCGCGTTCACAATATCATATCTTATACCTTTCTCGGCAAGCAGAACCTGCATCCTGGCTTTAAAGAACTCAAGGATATCTTTCTGCACTTTTGCAGCATCGGCTTTTACCTTTGCGCCGTAACTTTCAAGAGAAAACTTAACAAGATCCTTGAGAGAGAGGTCAAGTTTACGCTGCAAAACTATACTTACCACTCCAAGCGTATTCCTTCTCAGCCCGTAAGGATCCTGGGAACCGGTAGGAATAAGCCCTATGGCAAAACAGCCCGTCAGTGTATCAAGCTTGTCCAGGATGCTCACAACACTGCCTGTAGCGGTAGACGGAACGCTGTCCCCCGAGAATTTAGGAAGATACAATTCCGCGATCGCCGAGGCCGTCTCGGAGTCCTCACCGTCAAGCTTTGCATACTCCCTTCCCATTACACCCTGCAATTCAGGAAACTCCCTGATCATATCTGTAACAAGATCTGCTTTACAGAGCGATAAAGCGCGTTTAACCCTGGCGCTCTCGGTACCCTTAAAGGACGGCTCTGCCCTGTCGTAAACCGCCGACATTCTCTGAATTTTCTCGTACACACTTCCGAGCTCCACCTGAAAAACCACATTCTTCAGTTTCTCAATCCTGTCTGAAAGCCTGGTCTTCTTGTCTTCATTGAAAAAGAAAGCTGCGTCCTCAAACCTTGCGCGGAGGACCCTTTCATTGCCTTCTTTTACGATATTGTTATGTAATTTTGAGCCGTTCCGGACACAGACAAAGTAAGGCAGAAGCTTCCCGGTTTCATCCAGCACCGGAAAGTATTTTTGGTTCTTCTTCATAACTTCAATAAGCACCTCTTCGGGAACCGCAAGGTATTTTGTGTCAAACTTTCCGAGCAGAGCCGACGGATACTCAACGAGATTGGTTATTTCCTCTACAAGTTCTTCATCAAGGAGGACTTTCCCGGGAACACCCTTCATTGCGGAGGCAACCTCTTTCAAAGTCAGCTCCCTTCTTTCGGCGTAACTAAGGAGCACAAAATGTTTCTTCATCTGCGCCTTAAATTTGGAGGGTTCCGTTACGATGACAGCTCGGGGAGAAAGAGTCCGATGCCCGTAAGAAATATTGCCCGAAACAACATCGGAAAACACTGTTTTAACGGTTTTTCTGCCGAAGAGCAGAAGCAGTGAGCGGATCGGCCGCACAAACCTGCCTTCCTCCGCCCATTTCATGGTCTTCTGCCAGTTTATTGCCGCAATTTGCCGGCTGATAAGTTCGGGAAGGAGTTTTTCTGTTTTTATTCCTTTTTCTTTTCTTACAACGCAAATATATTCGCCTTTAGGAAGCACTTTTATAGTTAATTCAGAGACTTCGGCGTTATTCGTTTTTGCAAACCCCAGAGCAGCTTGAGTGGGCTTACCCTCGGCGTCATACGCAACGCGCTTCGGGGGCCCGACTACTTCACGCTCCTGTTCTTGCTGTCCTTCATCTACGCCTGAAAACAGCAGGCCGAGCCTTCTCGGAGTGGCAAATACTTCGCATTTTTTAAAAGCTATCCTTGCAGTTGTCAGCGCTTTCTTTACGCCTTCCGCAAACTGTTCGGAAGCTCCGAGCAGTTGTTTTGCCGGGATTTCTTCAACACCAAGCTCTATCAATAAATCCTTGGACATACACACTCCATGTTGGTTTTAAAGTTTTAAGGTTTTAATGTTTAAGGTTCACGTTAAGAACTTTACAAACGTTATGAACCTTATGAACTTTTAAATTCTTCCTTTTCTGGTTCCAAACTCTTTGCATAGCTTACCGCGCACTTACGAGCCAGGTTGCGGACCCTGCCAATATAATTAACTCTTTCCGTGACGCTAACGGCTCCGCGGGCGTCAAGCAGGTTGAAACTGTGCGCGCACTTGAGAACCTGCTCATAAGCT
>JBAXDA010000064.1:0-7145 GCA_037141215.1 Candidatus Firestoneibacteriota bacterium
AATACAATGTTTTTTTCGTTTATCTGCGCTGTCAATTCCTTGCTCGCAAGTTTGTGCAGTTGATTCTCCGCTTTTATCTTTGCCATAGCCCGCATCTGGGCCAGGAGTTCCTGCTCGTCTAAGGGTTTTGAAAGAAAACCTTCAGCTCCCGCTTCCAGCGCTTTGATCCGGGTTTGCGGGTCAGTCCGAAGAGCAGAAATTATCACAACAGGAATATATTTCAGACCCTCGTTCTTTTTAATTTCCCTGCAGACCGCAAAACCGTCTGTTCCGGGCAGAAAGACATTGACCAGGATAACATCCGGAGATTCATTCAAAGCCATATATATTCCTTCCGGCCCGTTCAGGGCGAATAAAAATGTCGACAACGGCATCTTGTCTGCCAATATTGCTTTCAGAACTGCAAGATCATCACGGTTGTCTTCAATTGCAAGTATTTTCAAAGCATCTTTCATTTATTCTCTCTCCCTAAAATAGCAACTGCCCTGCTGCCGTATTATTTACCGCAAACTTCCCTTAATTAGTATACTTCCCTTTACAATCAAGTCAAGCCACTTATTCTGACCGGTTATTTACGCGGTGAACAATTTTTCCTGCTCCCGTCTTTCCCTGAATTCCTGCCGCTATTTTTGCAGGACCCTCGCGATCTTCGCGAAGAGATCTTTTAAATCGTATGGTTTTGCCAAAAACTCATAACCTGCCTTCTCTATTTCTCCAACATCCGATTTATCGTCCAGATAACCGCTGCTCACAATTACTTTCATATCAGGATTTAGGGATTTTAGTTTTTTTGCCAGCTCAAGGCCTTTCATCCCCGGCATAACGGAGTCGCTGAAAAGCAAGTCTATCCCGCTTTTCTCTTTTCCAAAAAGCCGCAGCGCTTCCGCTCCGCTTTCAGCCTGAAGAACCGTATATTTATTTTGTTTTAAAATACGGACCAGCATATTCCTGAGTATCTCTTCGTCTTCCACTATGAGTATCTTTTCCCCGTTTCCTGTTTTTGACGGCGGCTCCGGGACTATTTTGCCTGAATCAGCCGGCGTTTTTTCCTTTACCGCCGGGAAATAAACCCTGAATTCGGCGCCTTTGCCCTCTTCGCTGAATACATTTATCCAGCCTTCCTGTTGTTCCACTATTCCGTGAATCACCGACAAGCCGAGCCCGGACCCGCGGCCAAAAGGTTTTGTCGTGTAGAAAGGCTCAAACAAATGCTTCTGCTGTTCAGGGCTTATTCCTAATCCGGAGTCTTTAACAACCATGCAAACAAACTTTCCCGGCCTGGAGCCGGGCAGTTTGCCGCAGGACTCGGCGTCCAAGGTTACATTCTCAGTCTTGATAGATAGTTTTCCGCCTTTGGGCATGGCGTCCCTGGAGTTTGTTATGAGATTTATTATAACCTGGTCCAACTGGGCTTTGTCGGCATAAATATTTTTCAGCCCCGGGCCGGGCTCAAACTCAAATTCAATATCTTCCCCGATGATGCGCTTGAGCATTTTCTTGATCTCGTCAAGAGAACTATTCAGCGCCAAAACCGACCGTTTGAGAGGCTGCTTGCGGCTGAAAGCCAATAATTGCGCCGTCAAAGCTGCCGCCCTTTCCGCGGTTTGCCTGATCTCTGTTACATTTTGTTTTATTTCGCTTTGTTTTTCAGCCAATTCAATTGTAAGTTCCGAATAACCTATTATGATAGCGAGCATGTTGTTAAAATCATGGGCAACCCCTCCGACAAGAGTGCCCAGCGCATCCATTTTCCTTGCTTGAAGCAATTGTTCTTCAAGCTTTCTACGCTCCGTTATATTATGGATGAGAGCCAAGACATGCTTGCTGCCTCTGTATTCAATAATACTCATAGTCAGCAGAACACTCTTGGACTCTCCTTTCTTGGTTATCATTTCAACTTCAAATTCATTAAGCCGGCCCTTCTCTTTTAATTGTTCAAGCATTCTTTCCCGGTCAGCTTCATCCTTAAAGAGTTTCAGCTCCAGGGTAGACCTGCCCAGAGTCTCTTCGACTGAATAACCCGTCAACTCGGTGAAACCTTTATTTATTTCAATGTAAGCCGGCGGGGTAATACTGCTTATGGAGATAGCATCCGGGCTTTCCATGAAAGCTTTTGAAAACTTTTCCTCGCTTTCCCTGAGCTTTATCTCGTCATTTCTGCGCTCGCTGATGTCTTCCGAGATAGTAAGAATGAGCTTCTCGCCGGAAAGCTCTATTAACTGGTGTGTTTGATTAAAAAGCCGTTCTTCTCCCGCCGTCGTTTTAAGCCGGGTTTCCACCCCCGAGGTCATCCCCTTCTCTTCTAATTGTTTGATTATGCGCTTCCTGTCCTCAGGATCAGAATACAACCCTATCTCAAGCGAAGATCTGCCGATAAGGCCTTCTCTGCCGAGACCGATCATTTTTACCGCGAATTCATTCGCCTCAACAAAACGACCGTCGCTCATACGGGTGATAGTTATGCCGACCGGGCTGAAATCAAAGATCCGGGAATATTTCTCTTCTATTTTTCCGGAGTCCTTAAATATTTTTTCTGTCACGCCGCGCATTAAAAAGGTAAAGAACAGAATGAAAACAATCCCCTCAAGAGATATGGAGAGAGCGTGAATTTCCGGCGGCAGTTTTTCCAGAACAACCAGCAGCAGGCTCTGAAAAGCCACGCCAAATATTATGAAAGTTGTAATCGCCCTCTGTATTCTTTGGCTTGTTCCGGTGCCCCATAAAGGGCCAAGAAACATTGATTTCTCTCCGCTCAAAGATATAATTGCCAAACCCTGAAGAAGAGCGCAAAATCCACCGATTATGGTAATCTGATGTTTTTCCGGCCCAAAATAGACCGGTAAACCGTGGAATTGGAATACTATGATGTGCAGACCAAAAACTGCCATAATTATTCCTGCAATAACCGCGGAGTTGTTGGCAAAATCCCCGTCCCAGAAATTATTTTTGAGCAAGAACGCCAGAGAAAAAGCCACAAAACCCCAGCCTATAAAAGGCGGCATACTGGCGGCCAAAGGGTATACCTTAAAATGAGTGTTAAGGTTTAGACAGAGACAGAAGAATAAAACAATTAGCAACGCGGCGGAATAGATATAGGGGTTTTTAGAGTGGTCCTTTCTGAATGCCGAGAAGGACAGGAGTATCCCGAGAACAAAAAATACGCCCGCGGAGTCAGGAGTCATAGGGAGAAATTCTACTCCGAGAATAGTTGTCAGGCTGCGGCCGGCAAGCCACCCTGTCAGAGAAAATAAAGCCAGTATCGCGGAAACTGCGCCATAAAAGGCCGCATATCTATCAAGCTTCGAGAACATTCCTGGTTTTATCATCACCACAGCTCCGACCCGGATGAATTGCCCGGACTAAACAGCCATATTGTATATTATATACCCGGGTGTTTTCATAATACAAGTGAGTTCTTTTCCGTGCGTTTCAAACCGGCGCTGCTCCGTAGAGCAGCATAAGGACAAGTCTTTTCTCAGATTTTCACAATCCGCACCGGCTCGTATTTTTCGGGAAACGCGGATAAGCCTTTTAGTCCGGTCAGTTCCAGCCCCGGCGCATTCTCGGCTTCCAGCGCATGGCGGTAATACTCCGGAGGCTTCTTACCCCATTCCACCCCGCAATTGCGGACGGCAACATTCTCCGCATTGGAAATGAAAAATCCGGAAGTAGGATGTTTAATCTTTCCTTCCGCGAAGCAGGGACGCCGGTCATAATAGCCGCCTTCATGCCTTGAAGTCTTTGCAAGTTCCACACTTACGCCCTCAAAAAGAATATTTTGAATATCCGCAGGAGCTTGCGCCGCGAGATAGATACCGTTCTCGGACTTGCAATGAATATTATGGAACTTTATGTTCTTGATGGTTCCTGCCGGTTTATTTTCTTTCCTTGAAAATGCCGTAATATATATGGGTTCACCCGCGCCCCACCAATTCGGCTCAAAGAGACGGGTCTCTATCGTTATATTGGAAAAGAGTACATCTGAAATAGACCCTCCATCCCTCATTACGAGGCCTAGGCCGCGGTTCGTCCTGCTTATGGCGCAGTTTGAGACGAGCACATTTTTGATGGCGCCGAAGGTTCCGGTGCCGAGCTTTATTGCGCAGGAGGTTGAAACAAGCGTGCAATCGCTGATGATAATATTCTCGCAGGCTCCGTATTTCTCTTCGTGTATCGCCTCTTCGCTTTTTAAGCAGATACAGTCATCCGCCGCCTCAATGTGACAGCCTATTATCCTGACATTTTTGCAGCGGTCAGGATTTATCCCGTCGGAGTTTCCCAGTTTAAGATTGTTCAGTATCCTGACTCCCTGCGCGAGAACATCATTGCAGCCCAATAAATGCACGGTCCAAAAAGGGGCGTCACGCAGAGTTATATCGCGGAGGGTTACATGGGCGCAGTTTTCAAAGTTTATTAAGAACGGCCTGCCCGGATCCATCCTGAAACGGTATTTTTCTTCCGACTTCATCCATTTTACGCCCTTGCCGTCAATTATCCCCCCGCCGGTCACGGAGACGAATTCCGCATTCTCGGCATGGATCCATTTCTGCCCTTCATTCCCTAAATGTTCCGGCGAGAGTCCGTACTCCGGATAAAGCTTGATATCAGGTATCGCTTCCAGTCGCGCGCCTGTTTCCAGATGCAGTTCAATATGGCTGGCAAGCTTAACAGGCCCGCACCTGCAGACCCTGCCGGAAGGTATTACCACTCTTCCGCCTCCCGCTTTACTGCAGGCAGTTATCGCTTTCTGAATTGCTTCCGAATCGTTTCCCGTGCCGTCGCCTTTGGCTCCGAAATCCATTACATTGAACATCTCATCCTCCGTAATAATCGCTCTTCAGTTAAAACATATTGTTCTGTCAAATCAGGCGCTTTTTGCGAATTGTTGAAATTATTTTTTTCCCGTTTCCCCTATGCAGTAGAGATTAGTCTGGCCTCTGTAAAACAGCAGTTTGCCGTCAAAGACCGGATTGCTTGCCGTGTTTTCATTATTTTTGGGAGTCCCGTAGGCGTAATATAATTGTTCAATTCTGTTCCTCGCCACCTGCTTGAAAGTCCTGCCGGGCTCTATGACGACGGTCGTTCCCTGATTATCCCAGAGGTAGATATACTTTCCCGCAAGAGTGGGACTCGTTGAGCAGCCGGTGCGAACAACCCCGTTATGAACCATGTAAGGGGAAAAATCCAACATTTTCTGATACACAACCTCGGCCTTGGCGGCGTCTATTACTGTAAGCACGCCGTCCACGCTCAGAATATAGGCAAGACCCTGGTAAAGGAGCGGGGAGGCGCAGTGATCGTAAGAAAACCAGCAGGGAAATTTCTTCACATCATAGGTGCAGGTTTTTATATCTTTCATCTTCAGCGGATCAGAAGCGTAATCCGGCAGAGTCTGAAACCCGAATTTTATATTCCCGTCCCAGGGCGGGATAATAATACTGCAGATAACCCTGCCTTCTATCACCGGAGAGACAAAATCCGGGATATTATAATATGGCGGCAGAAAATCCTGGGCCAGGACCTTCCCGTCCCTTACCCTGGCAACCACGCCGAAAGAAAGGGCAATCAGTTTTTCCTTTCCGAGCGAGACTTCAAGCGGCGTAGCATACATATTCAAGCCGGCTTTCTTCCATACGGATATTGACTTAACCTCCGCGCCGGTTTTGCAGTCAAGTTCCACGGCCCCGAGGTACTTTGAGGATTTTACAACCACTTTCCCGTCAATCACATACGGAGAAGCGGCATAACCGTGCTCGCTGTTCTTTACACCTACTACCGTAATCCATTTTCTCTTTCCTTCAAAGTCATAACAGACAACCACCCCCGAACCAAAGACGGCGTAAAGATTCTCCCCGTCGCTTGCCGGTGTCTGCGCAGACTGCCCCGCTTCCGAGCCGCTCTGCGCGTAATATTTTTCAGGGTCGACTTTCAGCATAAGCAGGTTTAGTTTTGATTCCAGCCCGCCGCGGTCTTTCCTGTCGGGATACTTCTCAGGGGCGGAGCAATAAATGGCAAGCGAGTTTTTAATTTTAGCATTGAGGTCGTCGGCTTCGCTAAAGACCTCAGCGTTTGCTTTTCTTTCCGCGCTTGTAGCGGCATCTGCAAAGGTGTTGGATGCGGCCCAGAGAGGCTTCCCGTCCTTTTTCCTCAGACAGAGAAGCACGCTGGGTTCCGCCTGCAGAAAAACTTTTTCTCCGACTATAAGAGGAGAGCCTACGCCCGGCCCGAAGTCTGGCAGAGGAGTTGACCAGAGAATATTCCTGGACTCATACGCAACGGGGTTCTGGCCGAAGAAGGCCGCGCTAAAATGCCATTGCACCACTCCACGGCTCCAATCCGTCTTATCTATAGGCGACACGCGAAAGAGCAGGCTGTTCCAGCCGCCCTGAAAGACAAGAGCCCTGCGGGTGCCGTTGGCCACGTAACTTCCTATCTCCTTCCCGTTAAGCCAGATCTTGGACTTCCCGCTGAACATAGTCTGAAGATAAACAGAGCTTTCTCCGGGAGAATAGATCCAGGCGTGAGCGTAAGCAGCCGTGTTTTTCATATCCTGCGCATCTTTGCCGTAGAGCGGCCAAAAATTTACCCAGGAAGTATCCGTGGTAAACGCTTTCCATTCAAGACCCTCTGCCTTCTGCCCTTCATCAGGCTTCCAGCCTGTTTCTTTGCCTAAATATTTGGAGGCGTCCGCAGGTCCGAGTAGGAGCCAATCTCTTATGACCCCGTCTGTCAGGGGGTTGCCTTTATCTCCCGACCCGGGGTTTTTTGCCTGTGTTCTTAATTCAAGGCTTGCCTTGGAGTTCCTGCCCCAGGTAAGCGGCGGTTCAGCGGCAGGATATCTTCCATTTCCGTCCCCGCGCCAGCCCGAAGGATGTTCCGGACTGGGCATATAATTTGCGGAGCCAAGTACGGCGTTCTCGTTGGGCTTGAAACTATCCAGCTTCTTTATTACTTCAGCAATCTTGCCGCTGTCTATCTGCTCGTAGTATTTGCCGATTTCCGTGGCGTCAATATATTTTGCCCTGAGCGCCTTTATGACTTCGGCTTTGGCTTCTTTGGCGGTATAAATAATTATGGCGGGCGGTTTTATTTCAGCAGTCACTTCAACGGCAGGAGTTTCCTGCGCCAAAACGGAGAAGGAAAAT
>JBAXDA010000065.1:0-7130 GCA_037141215.1 Candidatus Firestoneibacteriota bacterium
ATCTTTCCTCTTTTGAGATAAAAGACCATATTCAGAAAGGCCCATATAAAAACTGGGGAAAAACAAAACTGGAATACAATCTGGTTCTGACTACCTTTACGACCGGTAATTACGAAATCCCGGAGATTAAGGTCAAGTACACGGATGCGGATGGAACGGAAAAAGAAGCCGCAACTACCGGGCTTGTTTTACAGGTGGAATCCGTAAAATCCGGGCCTGAGGATAAGGACGATATCAGGGATATAAAACCTCCCCTTACCCTGCCGCTCTCTTTCTGGTTCTGGTTCTTTACTTTAATCCTGCCCGCGCTGGCGGCAGCAGGATATTTTCTGTACAGGTATTTGAGCTCAAAGAGGCAGGAAAAAATTATGGGCAAGCCGGAACCGTCCCGTCCGCCTCATGAAGTAGCCTACGAGCGGCTCAATAAACTCAAGGAACTCAAGCTCATAGAACAGGAAAAAGTAAAAGAGCACTATCTGCTTCTCTCGGAAATAATAAGAAGTTATCTTGAAGCGAGATTTGAGATCCCCGTAGTTGAAAGGACTACCTCGGAGGCTTATGCCGAGCTTATGGATTCCGGAAAACTGAAAAGAAAAGAAGTCACCCTGGTCAAGGATTTTCTGGAGGAATGCGATCTGGTGAAGTTTGCTAAAATGATACCCGAGTATGCCAAGACGGATGCGGATTACGCGGCGGGAGTTTCTATCGTAGACCTGACTAGATTTGTTCCGCCTCCGCCTGAACCCGCGGCAACGGGAGGCGCTCAGTTATGAGATTCGCGAATCCGTTATTTCTTCTGCTTCTGCCCGCGGCTGCCGCCGTGCTCTGGTATTATTTTGAGAGGGAGAAAAAACAGAAAGCGGCTCTGCTCTACTCAGACTTCAGGGTATTTAAGGGGCTAGGAAATTTCAGTTCAAACAGAAGGCTTCTGCTTTTGGTCCTTCGGGCGCTCTGCCTGTTCCTCCTGATCTTTGCGCTTGCCCGGCCGCAATCCGGATTGAGGACGGAAGAGATTTCCACCAAGGGTATTGACATAATGCTCTGCATGGATACTTCCGGAAGTATGAAGGCGGAAGATTTTAAACCCAAGAACCGCGTGGAGGTGGCAAAGTCCGTAGCCGCTGATTTCGTTAAAGGGCGAAGAAATGATAGGATAGGCATTGTTGTTTTCTCGGCCATAAGCCTGCTCCAGTGCCCGCTGACTTCAGATTACGGAGCGGTGGTCGATTTTATGAAGAATGTCGATGTAGGTATGACCCAGACGGACGGCACCGCCGTGGGGAATGCCATTGCCACCAGTGTGGACCGGCTTAAAGACAGCAAGGCGAAATCCAAGATAATAATACTGCTGACAGACGGCAGGAATAATATGGGAGAAGTGGACCCTGTTACCGCGGCAAAGCTGGCCACGGCCTTTAACATAAAGATTTACACGATAGGCATCGGTACCAATGGCGAAGCGCCTTTTCCTGTGGACGATCCTGTTTTCGGGAAAAGATATGTATATATAAAGGAAGACCTGGATGAGGGCACCCTAAAAGCCATAGCCGAGACCACAGAAGGCCTGTATTTCCGCGCGGCCTCTCCTGAGGCTCTGAAGGAAATATACGGACAGATAAATAAACTGGAGAAGACCGAGATTAAGGGCATTGAATACACCGAGTACACGGATCATTTTATCTTGCTTCTGGTTTTCGCCCTGATACTCCTGCTTGCTGAAATAATATTAAACAACACAATATTAAGAAAAATACCTTAGAAGTTAATAAAGTTGAGGCAAACGAAGAAGGCATTTAGGGAGCAGAAGATGAATTTTGAGCATCCAATATTCTTATATTTACTGATTCTGGTGCCGCTGGCCGTTGTCTTTCTGCTTTACGCGGAAAGGAAAAAGACGCTTGTAATAAGAAAACTTGCGGCCGAACAGTCCTTTATCCGTCTGGCAAAAAATTTAAACCCCAGGAAAAGGGTTTTCAGGCTAATCTTGCTGGTAGCGGCGCTCTTCTGCTTCTTGCTCGCGGCCTCCGGACCCGAAATAGGAGGGAGGCTGGTTGAGATAAAGCGGAGCGGGATTGACCTTATGCTCGCGGTGGATTGTTCAGGAAGCATGGATACGCAGGATATTAAACCGAGCAGGATGGCCAGGGCCAAGTACAGTCTTTCCACAATAATCAACCGTATGCAGGGTGACAGGGTGGGTATAGTTGCGTTTGCCGGGCTGGCTTTTGTCCAGTGCCCGCTTACTCTGGATTACAGCGCGGCGAAAATGCTTCTGGGCGCGATAGACACAAAACTTATTCCCAAGCCGGGAACCTCTCTGGGCGCAGCTATCAGGGCGGCGGTAAAGAGCTTCCCTGAAAAAGAAAGAAAATATAAAGCTCTGATACTGCTGACTGACGGAGAAGACCATGACAGCGATCCGCTGGGCGCGGCATCGGAAGCAAGGAAAGAGGGCGTCCGTATTTATACCGTCGGTATAGGAAATCCCGAGGGCGAACCCATACCTGTAAACGATGAAAAAGGGAATTTTATAGAGTACAGGAAAGATGACAGCGGGCAGACGGTCATGTCAAAACTCGACGAAATGCTTCTGCAGAAGCTTGCCCTGGAAACCGGCGGAAAATATTTCAGGGCAACCGGCTCGGATATTGAACTTGACCGAATCTTTGAGGATATCGCAGGTATGGAAAAAAAGGAATTAAAGAGTACAAGCTATGTAAAATACGAGAACAGGTATCAGTATTTTGCGTTTTTGGCCCTGCTTCTGCTTCTGGCTGAACTCCTGCTCTCGGAAAGAAAGGGGATCTGGCTGCCATGGAAAAAATAATACTGGCGCTCTGCATAATATGTTTGACCGCCTCCGCCCCGCTTGCAGGGATTAAGAGCAAGGTGGACGGCGGGAACAGCCGCTACAAGAAAGGGGATTTTGAGGGCTCGCTCTCGAAGTACCAGGACGCCCAGATAGATGAACCTGAGCATCCGGTCTTGCATTTCAACAGCGGGGACGCGCTCTTCAAGATGGAGAAATACGATGAAGCGCTCAAAGAATACGAGAAAGCAAGTTATTCAAAGGATATTGAGTTACAGGCAAAAAGCTACTATAATATAGGAAACTCGCTTTTCAGGTCGGAAAAACTCCCGGAAGCAATACAGTATTACCAGAAATGCCTGGAACTCAATTCAAATGACCGGGACGCGAAATACAACATAGAATTTACCAGGAAGAAGATCAAAGAGAATATGGACAAGAATAAACAGCAGGGTCAAGAGGGCAAGCAGGGTAAGGAGAACAAAAAAGAACAAGGAAAAGACGGCAAAGACAAGAAGGACGGCAAGGATAAGCAGAGCGCGGAACAAAAAGCCAAAGCCGCACAGGAAGCCAAAGACAAAAAGAACGAAAAGGGAGAAGAGGAAAAGAAGCCCAAGATGTCCAAGGAAGACGCCGAAAGAATCTTGAAGGCGATAAATGAAGATGAAAAGAAGGCTCTGGATAAAAAGAAAGAACAGCAGCTGCAGAAGAGATATGATTGGGGAAAAGTAAAGGAAGACTGGTAAATGAATAAATTATTCCTGCTCCTGGTGCTGGCGTGCGGGGCCGCGGCCGCGGAAGAACTGACCGTTTCCGCCGTTCTGGATCGCAATGTTGTTGAGGCCGGCGGCCAGCTAAACCTGCAGGTTACCGTAGGCGGTCAGGCTACTCCCGCATTGAATGTCCCAGCGCTCAATGATTTTAATGTCTTTACGGGAGGACAGAGCAGACAGTCCAATATCTCTTTTGTGAACGGCCAGATGTCCACCACCACAACGGTTATTTACAATTACACGCTTACACCCAAGGGAATAGGCAAGTTTACAATACCTTCGTTTACCGCCGAATATAAGGGTAAAACTTACAAATCAGAACCTCTCCAGGTAGAGGTTCTTAAAGGAACGGCCCAGCCTGCTGCCGCTGCAGCGGCCGCGGGAGCTGCCACGCCCGCGAAGAGCGATGATATTTTTGTCCAGGTTACGGTAAACAAAAACAGGGTTTATGTGAATGAACCTGTTACTCTGACTTTTTCTTTGTACAGCAGAGTCCAGCTTCTGGGCCAGCCTCAATACAGCGCGCCGGATACGACAGGTTTCTGGAAAGAAGACCTGCCTCCGCAGATAAACACAAACAGGAACGGCTATGCCGTTACAGAATTGAAAACGGCGCTTTTCCCGGCAGCTCCCGGAGAATACACCATAGGGAAGGCGGCGCTGGTCTGCGCGGTTCCCTCCAGGGAGGAGAATGATTTCTTCAGCGGATTTTTCGCGCGCGGGAAAAATATCCGGTTGGAAAGCAGGCCTGTAGCGATAACCGTACTGCCTCTGCCTGCCGAAGGCCGGCCGGCAGATTTCTCGGGAACGGTAGGCAGGTTCAACCTTTCTCTGTCTGCGGATAAAAAAGAGCTGAAGACCAACGATGCCGTGACGCTTATCTGCACAATCTCCGGATCGGGAAACATCAAGACCGTAGGCGAGCCAAAATTACTGCTCTCAGACGAATTTAAAAAATATGAAACAGTCACGGATATGAAACTTAACAAGGAAAATTATGAAGTAAAAGGCAGTAAGACCTTTAAAACCGTGCTGGTTCCTAGAAAAGCCGGACAGCTTACCCTTCCGGCGGTGACCTATTCCTACTTTGATTATCTTGATAAGAAATATAAGACGCTGGTTTCAGCCCCAATTCAGCTGAATGTAAAACAGGGGAAAGGAGATGCTGCGGCCTACGCCGCTCTGCCTTCCCTGCCTGCCGCCGAAGGGGTGAAACTATTCGGAACCGACATCAGACATATAAAACAAACCTCAAAATTCACTTTTGCCAAAAAACCTTTATATCTGTCACCTTTGTATCTGGCGCTGAATATTCTGCCGTTTGCGGCCTTGATATTTATAGTACTCTATCGTAAATCTCAGAGCGCTATGCTTAAGAATGCGGCCTATTTTAAAGCCTCCAGGTCCTACGCGGCTTAGCTGAAAAAACTGAATAAATTGAAGGCCTGCTCTGCCGGGCTTAAGAACGAGGAATACCTTGGAAAGCTAGAACTAATCTTCTCGGAATATATCGGGGATAAGATAAACAGGCCGGCTGCAGGGTTGTCGGTGGAAGAGATACGGAGCATACTCTCGTCAAAGGTAAAAGATTCCGGGCTTTTGCAGGGGGCAGCGAAACTATTTGAAGATCTGCATTTCTTCAGATACGCCCCGTCAGCGCCCGGAGCCCTGAGTACCGCGGAACTTGCGGCAGCAATAAAAGAAATGATAATTAAACTTGAAAAGGCGGGACTGTGAGAATCGTTAAGCCACTACTGTTGTTTGTTTTCCTGCTTACGGCGGGGAACCTGTCTGCCCTGGATTTCAAGGAGGCGAATAAACTTTATGAAGCGGGTAAATACTCCGAAGCCGTTACGGCCTATAATTCTCTGAAGGACGGCGGGAATAACAGCGCGGAACTCCTCTTCAATCTCGGGAATGCCTATTTCAAGGACAAAAGAACAGGCTATGCTCTGCTTTGCTATGAGCGCGCGCACAAGATCGCGCCGAGAGACGCCGACATAAAATATAATCTTGATTTTGCCAGGAGTTTCATCAAAGAGAACGCCGTGGAAGATCCGGCCTCAAGATTTGTTTCCCGGTTCTATTATTTTCTGACGCTTAATGAACTCTGCGCGCTCCTCACCTCGGTGTTTATTGTCCTGCTGGCGTTATTATTTCTGCGTCTTTCCAGAAAAGACGAGCTGACTTACTGGCTGACATTCAGCTTTTCCCTGCTCTTTCTTCTGCTTTTTGTTTTTAGCGCCGTTCGTATCTACGAGCAGGAGAATACCCGCTCTGCGATAATAGTCTCTCCCTCGGTAGAGGCAAGGGCGGCCCCGCTTGAAAGCAACCCGGCTTCCTTCACCTTGCCCGAGGGCAAAAAAGTCCTCCTCCTGAATTTCAGGAATGACTGGGTGGAAATACTCTTAAGAACCGAGAATATCAAAGGCTGGATAAAGAAAGACGCGCTTGCCGAGATCTGAGACCTACAGTATTATATACCCCAGCAAACCTGTATTACAGCAAGCAATTATCATTGAGTAGCCGGCTCTCAAAAGACTTAATATTCAAACATTGAAACATGTTCACTCTCTCTGCTATATTAGGAAAAATGGGCTTTCCGTTCAAAGGAGTCTTATGAACAGGATAAAGATTAAGAATCTGGAAATAAGCAAATTGGTAATAGGCGGCAATACTTTCAGCGGATTCTCTCACCAGTCTTCGAAGACCGACCTTGAAATGAAAAAATACTACACGGTGCAAAATATTAAAAAGGATCTCCGTAAAGCAGAAGAACTTGGAATAACCACGCATTTATCAAGAGCGGACGCCCATGTGCTGAGATATTTGATGGAATACTGGGACGAAGGCGGCAAGATACAATGGCTTGCCCAGACCTGCCCTGAACTGGGAGATATCGAACAGGTTATCAAGAGAGCAATTGCCGGCGGAGCAAAAGGCTGTTACATTCATGGCGGTTCTATGGATTATTTTCTGGAGCAGGGGAAGATGGATAGTATATCCGGCTTTATCAGGTTGATAAAGGATGCCGGGCTTATAGCCGGTGTGGCCGGCCATAATCCTAAGGTCTTTGAATGGGCAGAAGATAATATTGACGCCGATTTCTATATGTGTTCGCATTATAACCCGAGCGATAGGGGTCAAGTTGCACAGCATGTTGCCGATTGTGACGAAAAATTTACTCAGGAAGCCAGGCGGAAAATGCTGGAGATGATAGCAAAGATTGAGCGGCCGGTCATCCATTATAAAGTCCTTGCCGCCGGCAGGAATGACCCTGAAAAAACTTTTGAGTTCTTGTCAAAGGTAGTAAAACCAAATCACGCAATCTGCGTCGGGATGTTCACAAAAGTGAAACAAAACATGATAGAAGAAAACGCAAAATTGACCGAGAAGTATCTGGGGAATAGTCAAAAGATTTAACTTTATTTAGATAGGGACAGTTGTCCCTTTTAAGGCTCCAAATGTTAATCCAAGGAGGATAAAATTAATGAGCTATTATAAACAAGGTAAAGTATTAAAGCTGCTGCTATTTTTTATAGTTATTA
>JBAXDA010000066.1:0-7029 GCA_037141215.1 Candidatus Firestoneibacteriota bacterium
GTAAGACATTCCGAATGCATCCTTACCAGTACACTTTCTTTTTTTGAAATGTCACCCAAAATAAGCGCAAGCGGAAAGTCATTGTCGGCAAGGTTCTCATAAGCTACCACCTTCCAGACACCGTACTGATTTGGCAGGGTGGTTTCAACAGCACGTTTAATGAACTTTTCTGTCTTTCTTCTATATTGAATAATTGAAGCAACTGTTATTATCTTTAGGCCGTGCTTTTTGGAATACGGAATAAGATCAGGTAGCCTTGCCATTTTACCGTCTTCCTTCATTATTTCGCAGATTACACCTGCAGGGTATAATTTCGCAAGTTTCGCCAGATCAATAGAAGCCTCCGTCTGCCCCGCTCTCTTCAAAACACCGCCTTCTTTAGCCCTTAACGGAAAAATATGCCCCGGGCGTACGAGATCTTCGGGCTTTGTTTTCCTATTTACAAGATCCTTGATGGTCTTCGACCTGTCTTGTGCGGAAATACCCGTCGTCGCTCCGTGTTTAGCGTCAACTGAGACAGAGAACGCTGTTTGATGCATAGAAGTATTATCACATACCATATCCGGTATCTCCAGCTCATCCAGTCTTCTGCCTTCCAGAGGCGTGCAGATAAGGCCGCGGCCGTATTTCGCCATAAAATTAACCTTTTCGGGAGTTATTTTTTCAGCAGCAAGCACGAGATCTCCCTCGTTTTCCCGATCTTCATCATCTATAACAACAACAAACTTTCCTCTCTTAATATCTGCTACAGCCTCAGGTATTGTTGCAAAAACATTTTCCTTCATAGAGTCTCCTTCGTAAGGTTAAAAGCCATTTTGTTTTAAGAACTCTTCGGTTATAGTTTTCTTACATTCTTTACCTTTAATAATATATTTTGCGAGCATATCTGCTTCTATGTTAACAAGTTCTCCGGGGTTTGCGCTGTGAAGCGCAGTTACTTTAGAGGTATGAGGAATTATATTCACGACAAAACCGTTTTTGTTGAGTTTTACTATTGTTAAGCTGATACCGTTTACAGCCACGGATCCTTTTTCGACCATAAATCCGAGTAGATTTTCCGCGGTTTGTATCTCCAAAGCTGCTGCCGAAGAAGTCTTCTTTATGCTTCTTATAATTCCGGTTCCGTCAACATGACCCTGGACAAAATGTCCGTCAAACCTGCCGTTGGCTCGCATTGCCCGTTCAAGATTAACGACGCTGCCTTGCTTAAGTCCTCCAAGATTAGTCGCATCCATTGTTATTTTAGTCGCTTCCACCGTGAAAATGCCGCTTTTGAAAGAAACTACCGTCAGGCAGACTCCGTTAATAGAAATACTTTTACCAAGGGCAATATCTTCTGTTATTATGAGTGCAGAGACGTCCAGAAACACATTATCTCCCGAAGAACGTATCCCTGTTATTTTACCGACTTCTTCGATTATACCTGTAAACACTTTGACCTCCAATTAGGAAGCACCAAGGAAGACCGAAAGCCATTCTTACCGTTCATTGTCAACCGTCACCCTGGACCTACAAGTTCCCTTCTACAACAACATCAACTCCTGTCAAATAATATTTGACGTCTTTTAATTGAATAGCGTTATTCATCTTTCTTATTCCTAGGTTCCCTGTCAGACTTACACCACTGCCGCACAATTTAGGCGCGACAAAAAGTATTATTTTGTCTGCCAGTTTCTCTTTTAGCAATGAAGTAATTATTCCGCTGCCGCCTTCAACAAGTACAGAAGAAACACCTAAAGCCGGGAGTTTCGAAAGAAGATCTTTGAGATCAAGTCCTCGCCCCTTGCGTCTGACCTTCAAAAACAATACGCCCTTTTTTATGAAGCCTGCTTTCTTTTTTTCGCTGACGGCCTCAGATACGGCTATAATAGTTCCTTTAACGGCAACTTTTGTTTTTAATGAAATTTTTAATCCGCCATCAACAATAACACGCAGAGGATCTCTGCCTTTTACATGCCGAACATTCAATTCCGGGTTATCCGCAGATACTGTTTTTCTTCCCACCAAAACAGCGTCATGTCTGGTTCGTAATTCGTGAACGGCACGCCTGCTCTCTTTTGAGGATATCCACTTTGAATCTCCCCCCCAGGCAGCAATGTTTCCATCCAAAGTAATTGCGGCTTTTATAACAACCAGCGGCAACCCTTTTTTGACGCACTTTAAATACGGCCTGTTTATTTCAGAACACTGCTTTTCTTTCCCTGATTCTTCAACCTTAACGCCGTGCTCTCTGAGAAATTTTATTCCCTTACCTGAGACTTTTGGGTTTGGGTCTCTCATGCCAATGACAACCTTCTCCACACCTGCTTCAACAAGCCTCTCTGAACAAGGTGGCGTCTTTTTTCCGTAGAAGCCTACGCAGGGCTCCATTGTTACAAAGGCAGTTGCTCCTGCTGCTTTCCTACCTGCAATCTTAAGCGCCATTGATTCTGCATGCTCCATCCCGTATCTAGCATGATGGCCTTTAGCTATTACTTTTCCCTTCTTGACAAGGATACATCCTACCAAAGGGTTTGTCTTTGTATACCCTGCACCTTTTTTGGCTTCGGAAATCGCGGAATCCATATGTTTTACAGTTATTTTTGTTGTCATAGGTCTCTTACACTGATTAACTGATCAAGGTAGAGCGATTAACCGGATTCTATGCTTTAATCAGTGTAATCGCTTTATCCTAATCTGCGTAATCATTTTTCTAAATAAAAAACCCCATTCCTTCAGGGAATAGGGTTTGCAATAAATCAGATTTCTGTGCAAAACACCTTCTTTCATCCGGACTTTACCGTCGGCACCGGAATCACACCGGTTCTGTTTCGTATGCAAAGTTTATGTCCTGCACACTCAACTGGCGGGCTATACCGCCGGTCAGGGATTTTCACCCTGCCCTGAAGCTAACTGCAATACAATATTACAACTAACCGTCATCATTGTCAATAGGAGGGAACATCAATATATTAAGGCTTAATAATGCCTCTTGTCATTAACAAGGTATCCCTTGATCTTTATTTTCTAGGCCCATATAAAGGCATAGGAGCGCCTTTCTCAATTGCACCCATATCAGGAGCCTTACCGACAAAACGATCGCTTATATTCGGTATTATCTCCCCTGCATCTATCGCCGGAGAACCATCTTTAAGTTCAAACATCGCGCCTATTGGCATGAGCTTAGGCGGTTTTACTATTTCTATATCTTTGCTAAAGAACCATTCATACCTTGCAAGAATTCCGTGCTTTTCCTGCTCAATATCTTCAAACATTTCGGCGGCGGAACATTTCATTTTAGAAAGAAAACAATCGTAATCCAGATCATAACCCAGATTCAACACGCTTTTGTCGGAGTACTGCACAGGACCGGCCCAGGCCGCAAAGATATTATTGCGGGAATAGATGTGCATTATTAGGGAAACAGGTGTATTGTTCAGGAAGGTGTTATTTATCATTATTGCGCCGGCTGACATATATCTATTCTTGAAGACATTCTCCTGCATTCCGGCGACCTGGTTCTTCACTATATATACGGGGCCGCCAATATAAGGCTGAAAACTTATTCCGTTATGCTGGCAAGTTAAAAATCTGTTGTTAAAGATACGCAGGTTAGGGCCTGAAGCATCGGTCTCAATACCGTCATCAGATGTGTTGTAGATGTCATTACCAAAAATATCGCTGTTTGGAGTCTCGCAGGATATCGGATCGGCGAACTTCGTAAAGCTGTTATGGCAGAGTACCTGTCCATAGCCTCCATAGGTCTGTATTCCTTCGCCGTCAAAGCTCCCTGCAGCAGGATCATTATCTCCGATAAGTTCACAGTCGGCCACATAATTTTCTTTTGACTTGAGGACTATCGCGTAATGGCTGTTCGTTATTTTGCAGCGCATTATAGAAGTATTATCAGCTTCTTTGCTCGTGTGAATCGCATAAGGAAAACTTTTAACTGTGAGTCCGTAGATCATGGCTCCGGCTGTTTTAAAATCTATGCCTCTCGCAACATTCTCGTTATCTGTTTTATTCTGTCCTTCAATAACCACTTCTCCGTCACCGGCAGCCATCACGGTAATCGGAACAAGTATTTTCAGGTTGCCGTCGTAGTTGCCTGCGTGAACAAGAATCACATCACCTGCTTTTGCGGCAAGAACCGCTCTCTTAAGAGCTCCCCTGGTTGTCGGCGTAACTTCGGTAATCTTTGCGGTTTTCAGATTGGGAAGTTTAGGATAGACTCTGGTCTTGACTGAGAGAGCCTCGGTTGCTTCTCCGCCGTCTGGATCATTGATCACAAGCTTTACCTCATATTCAGTCCCTTCTTTGAGCCAGAATATAGAACCTGCAAGATAATTATGTTTCCAGCGCCCGGAGACATAGCCCCTCATGCTGTTGGCCCATTTAGCAATTTCATTAAGAACAGATTTATCTGGCTTGGTCTCCGGAACACGGAAGAGGCCTATCGTTTTTCTCTACTTATCTGTCCCTTTCTCCCTAAACTCCATGGAGCAGGAAGCGTTGCCGTTCTCGTCACCTGACACGTTCCACTGCACACCTATGCACTGCATTGTGGCATATACGGAAGGTTTTTCAGTTATAATAAGTTTATTCCCCGCATGCAGCGCAGCAGATACAAGCAAAAGAACAAATAAATATTTTTTCATTGAACCTCCTGGACAGGAATGCTCTAAAGCGTTACTTTCCCTGTTAGTTTGATTACTGACGAGAGTTTGTTTCTTTCGAGATATGCTTTTAGTCCCGAGGCAATTTTTACTGAGGCAAAAGGATCGTAGAAAGTCGCAGTCCCAACAGCTACGGCAGACGCTCCGGCAAGCATATATTCAACAGCGTCTTCTACTCCGGTAATGCCGCCCATCCCTATAATAGGAATTTTTACGGAGTTATATGCTTCATAAACCGCGCGGATACCAATCGGTTTTATGGCCGGACCCGAAAGCCCGCCTATTACATTCGCAATTTTTGGACGCCGCGTTTTTATATCTATGGCCATTCCTCTAAGCGTATTAATAAGAGAAAGCCCGTCCGCGCCGGCCCTCTCTGCTGTCTTTACCGTTTGCTTAAAATCACTGACCTCTGCCGAAAGTTTTACGAAGACAGGAACCTTACTCACCCGCTTTACCGCAGTTGTTATCTCAGCAATATCCCTCAGGCTCTGGCAAAAAAGCCCCGCATGTTTATGTTTAATATTAGGACAGGAAATATTCACTTCCAGCCCTGAGACACCCTCGGTCCTGCTCAATACTTTTGCAAGCGCCGCGTATTCATCTTTTGAGTTCCCGGATATGTTAACTATAACCGGCAGGTTAAAACTTCTGAGATACGGTATCTTTTCTTTTATTACAGCGGCAACTCCGGGGTTCTGCAGTCCAATGGAGTTAAGCATACCGAAATAGGTTTCTGCAACCCTCGGAGGCTTGTTTCCTGCTCTGGGCAGGAGAGTAGTGCCTTTTACAATGATAGCACCAAGTATATTAAGATCAAAGATATCTGCAAGCTCTTTTCCAAACCCGCAGGTTCCGGAGGCAAGCACTACCGGATTTTTCATTTTTATACCCGCTATGTTTATCTTTAAGTTTACCAATCAAGCTCCCCGGCATCAAAGACAGGCCCGTCAGTGCAAACTCTCTTGTATTCAAATCCGCTTTTAACTTTAAGCGCACATACACAAGATAAGCAGACGCCTACTCCGCAGGCCATTAAGGCTTCCATCGAGACGCTACAGGATATATTATGCTTTTTTGCAACCTTTGCAACCGCTTTCAGCATCTGTTCGGGGCCACAGGCATAGATAACATTTGTGGAACAAGAAACTTTCTGACAAAGCTTTTCCAGAAGGTCAGTTACCAGCCCTTTCATTCCGTCGCTCCCGTCCTCTGTCGCAATTTTTGCCCCGGGCAGGCCTTTCTTGAAGACCAGGCTTTTATTCTTGGCTCCTATAACAATCAGAATTTTAACTTTTTTTCTCTTTAATTCTTCATAAAGGCAGGCTATAGGAGAAATACCGTATCCGCCACCCACAAGTATTGCGCTTTTTCTCCCCTCAGGTAGCGTGAACCCGTTACCAAGAGGCCCAAGAACACTTATTGTTTCTCCGGGTTTCATTTTTGAAAGGAGACCTGTCCCGCTTCCTATCTTTTTGTAAAGTATCTCTATATGAGGCGGTGCAATCTTAAAGATTCCCATGGGACGCCTGATTAACGGCATTCCGTTCTCATTGGTTTTAAGAGTCACAAACTGACCCGGGACTACATTTTCAGCATTCCAGGCAGCTTTTATCCTCATATTGTAATAGCCCCCGCTCGTTTTCTCGTTAAATATGATCCTTCCTTCAATTATTTTCTTCATTTAAAGTTTAGCCGCCTCGCCAAGTATAGGAACTTTCACCTTCATTTTGAATTTTTTTCTCAGCGCCTTTCCAAAAGCCAAAGCAGAAGTTTTTTCTCCGTGCACCACGAAGACTCTAGGCTTATTCTTTTTAGTTACAAAATTAGAAACCCATTTCAAAAGACCTTTTTGATCCGCATGTCCGGAAAACCCGCCCAATGTGTAGATTCTGGCATTGACGGCAATCTCTTCTCCAAAGATTTTTACAGTTGCATTGCCCTTAATTATTGCTTCTCCGAGCGTGCCTCTGGCCTGAAATCCGGTAAAAACTATGCTGCATTCTTTCCTCCATAGGTTGTGTTTCAAATGATGCTTCACTCTCCCTGCTTCGCACATACCGCTCGCCGAGACTATTATGGCTCCGCTCTTTATATCATTAAGGGCTTTTGAATCATCGGCTCTTTTTGCATAATTTAGGGCTGAGAAATCAAAAGGTTCAAGACCTTTTTTTATTAATTTCTTCGTGCCGCTGTCAAGGAAAGCAGCGTTTTTCCTGAAAATCTCCGTAGCGGCAATAGCCAGTGGCGAATCCACATAACAAGTAAATCCCTCTAATTGACCTTTATCAAACAAACTTCTTAATTCAAAGATAATCTCCTGAGTGCGCTCTATGGCAAAAGCAGGTATTATAATGTTGCCCCCGCTGTTTTT
>JBAXDA010000067.1:0-6951 GCA_037141215.1 Candidatus Firestoneibacteriota bacterium
GTCCGATGGAAATGCCTGCCACAGGTGAGGTTATCGGCACACCAGCATCCATAAGGGCAAGCGTGGCGCCGCAGACCGAAGCCATTGACGAGGAACCATTTGATTCCAAGATATCCGAAACCAGCTGAATCGTATAGGGAAACTGATCTTCCGCGGGTATAACGGGGTAAATAGCTTTTTCGGCAAGCATGCCGTGCCCTATTTCCCTTCTGCCCGGGCCCCTTGCCGGCTTTGTCTCTCCCGTCGCGAACGGCGGAAAGTTGTAATGAAGCATAAAGCGTTTCTCTGATTCGCCTTCAAGTTCGTCCATCGTCTGTGAATCGTCCTTGGTGCCAAGCGTTGCGACCGCGAGGGACTGCGTCTGCCCTCTGGTAAAGAGCGCCGAACCGTGAGTCCTCGGAAGAACTCCGACTTCACAGGTAATCTTCCTTATTTCATCCAGTTTCCTGCCGTCCGGGCGGCTTCCCTTCTCAAGGATGTCCTTACGCACATGTTCCGCTTCGACAAAATCCATTATAATATTAATATCCCCTTCATTCTCGGGAAACTTCGGAAGCAGTTCCGACAATATGGACCTCTTTATCTCTGAAACTTTATCCGCCCTGGCCATCTTGTCGGCCATGGACGCAAGGGCCGCAAATCTGGCTTCTGCAATGTCCCTTACAATCCTGTCAAGCGCATCATCCCACTTGTAGAGGACGTATTCTCTTTGAGGCTTTGTTACTTTTGCCGCAAGCTCAAGCTGCAGCGCCATTATTTCCCGCGCAGGAGCCTCGGCGAATTTTATTGCCTCTACTACTTCCGCTTCAGCAACTTCCTGCAAGCCAGCCTCTATCATTATCACGCCGGATTTTGAGAAGACAGCCACAATATCTATAGCACTGTCTTTGAGTTCGCTAATTGTCGGGTTCACAATAAATTTGCCGTCAATTTTTCCTATCCTTACGGCGCCTACCGGGCCCCCAAAAGGAATGTTGGTGAGCATCAGCGCGGCCGAAGCCCCGTTTAAGCCCAAAATATCGTGCCTGTTCTCCAGGTCATAAGAGAGCACAAAGTCCATTACCTGCACTTCGCTCATCAGGTTCCAGGGAAAGAGGGGCCTTATGCTTCTGTCCGTCAGCCTTGCCGCAAGAGTTTCACTGTCTCTCGGCTTGCCTTCTCTTTTAAAGAACCCGCCGGGTATTTTCCCCGCAGAGTAAGCTCTGGCCCTGTATTCAACCGTAAGAGGGAAAAAACTAAAACCTGCGCCTCTGGCCTTGCCTGAATTTGCCGTGCAGAGCACTACCGTATCCCCCATCCTTACCGTTACATTTCCTTCTGACTGCTTTGCCATCCTGCCCGTGCTAAAAACAATTTCTTTGCCGCCAATATTTTTTCTTACTTCAATTTCTGCCATTTGTTTTCTCCCGTTTTCCGCTTTTATCCGCTATTTTCTGAGGTTTAGTTTCTCTATCAATATTTTATATCTGCTGAAATCTATTTTCTTGAGGTATTCCAGAAGACGCCTTCTCGAGCCTACGAGCTTCAAAAGCCCGCGCCTGGAACTGTGGTCTTTCTTGTGCAGTTTTAGGTGTCCGGTGAGATAGTTGATGCGCTCGGTTTGAATGGCGATCTGAACCTCGCAAGAACCTGTGTCCTTTTCGTGCGTCTTGAACTTGGAAATTACTTCCTGTTTTCTTTCCTTTACTAACATGGTACTCCTCCTTTTTCGCGAAGCATCCAGTAATCCGGGAAAAATTGCGCCAGGCATGATTACACTGATTCAGTAACCTTTTCTTGCGCTTTTACTCCCCGCCAACCGGTGCAGGCTTCGTACATCCGCCGCTTACAAGGGTCTTAACCCAGGTTGCAGCAGGATCGATGAACCCATTCGCTGTTATTCTGTCTTATATCTGGTAGTTTGGCGGCTCGCTTGTTATTGTTATGTTGTGCGGATGGCTTTCCTGCAATCCGGCAGGAGTTATCCTGACAAACTGCGCATTGGCCTGAAGCTCTTTAATTGTTCTCGTGCCGCAATACCCCATGCCCGCCCTAAGACCGCCTATCATATGCATTACATTCGTAGAGATGGAACCTCTGTAAGGAACCCTTCCCTCAACACCTTCGGGGACAAGTTTTGAAACCTCTACTTCATCCTGGAAATATCTGTCCTTACTGCCCCTTTTCATGGCGGCAAGCGAACCCATACCGTGGTAAAGCTTAAACCTTCTGCCTTCCAGAAAAACCATCTCGCCGGGAGCTTCGTCAGTCCCCGCGAAAAGATTTCCTATCATAACACAGCTTGCTCCGACTGCGAGGGCTTTTACGACATCCCCCGAGTATTTTATTCCGCCGTCGGAAATAACCGGGATTTTGTATTTTTTGGCAACGAGCGCGCACTCGTAAACTGCCGTTATCTGCGGCACTCCGATGCCGGCTATCACCCTGGTCGTGCAAATAGAACCCGGGCCTATTCCTACTTTGACGGCATCCGCTCCGGCTTTTATCAGATCTTTTGTGCCTTCCGCAGTCGCAACATTTCCGACCATTATATCCAGCCCGGGATATTTCTTCCTCAGAACCTTCAAGGTGTTTATCACGCCCTCGGAATGACCGTGAGCCGTATCTATGGTGATAAGATCTACTCCGGCTTTTACCAGAGCCTCGGCTCTTTCTTCAAAATCTTTTGCAACTCCGACTGCGGCGCCGACACAAAGACTTCCGGACTTATCTTTGCAGGCATTCGGATAATCAAGCCTCTTTTCAATGTCTTTTATGGTTATCATTCCCTTAAGATGGAAATTCTTATCCACCAGCGGAAGTTTTTCAACTCTGTTCTTGTAGAGAATCTCTGAAGCTTTCTGAAGGGAAATGCCTTCATTGGCCGTAACCAAACCTTCTCTGGTCATATACTCGGAAACCATGCCTGACGGTTTTTTAATAAAATTCAAGTCCCTGTTCGTAAGTATACCGAGAAGCTTTCCGTTTTCTCTGCCGTCATCTGTGATGGGAACACCCGAAATCCTGCTCTTTCTCATGAGATCAACAGCGTCTTTAATCAGCGCTGTCGGAGGCAGGGTCACGGGGTGCAGTATAACCCCCCTCATAAACCTTTTTACTTTATCTACCTCTCCGGCTTGTTCCGCTACGGAAAGGTTCTTGTGAATTATGCCTACCCCGCCCTCAAGGGCCAGCGCAATAGAGAGCCTTGCTTCTGAAACAGTATCCATCGCGGCCGAGACCAGCGGTATATTTAATCTGATGTTCTTTGTTAATTGCGTAGAAACATCGATGTCTTTCGGCAGAACACTTGATTTCTGCGGCACCAGCAGTATGTCGTCAAATGTGAGCCCGAATTTTTCAAAAGGCCCCTCTATGAATTTCATTTTTCCTCCCGCTAAATGGTGTTGAAAACATATTCGCTTTAAACACCCTGCAGAAATACAATATTGAGTTATGAATAGCGTCTATGATATCAGAAATATCATTGATAATCAAGGATTTAGCGGGAATGGTAGAGAGGAAACAGGAACTTATAGCTCTATTAAGCGCTAAATAACAAGGCTTTTCATGTCAGTAACCCAGTTAAGGAGCTTCGTTTTTGGATCTCCTTCGCTAAAATCCTCACAGGAAAACCAGCCATTATAGCCTATTTTCTTCAAGTCAGCCATGAATTGTTTGTAGTCAACAGCGCCGGCCTTTAAGGAACAAGCTTCAGCTTTCCATTGGGCAAAGCCGTCCCGCGAAATATCCTTTAACACCCATCTGCTGTTTTTTATATGGACATGGGAAAGACGCTTGCCGATCAGCTGAAGCCCGAGAAGGTAGTTTTCGTAGCCCTCATAGACCATATTCCCCGGATCATGGATGACTCCTATATATTCAGGGTCAAACTTTTCCGCCAGGCGCATCGTAAGGCCCGCCGAAGGAGTTATGGAATTCATATGTGTCTCAATGAGAGCTTTAACACCGTATTTTCTGCAAACTTTCTCTGTCTTGGCAAAATCTGCGGCTGTTTCTTTAAAAAGTTCGTTATAGTCATGTTTTGCGCGGTCATACCACGGAGGACGAACCCTGAAATTTTTACAACCCAGAGTCCCCAGGTGCTTTGCGATTTCTTCGATGTCGGCGTGTTCGTTGGCCATGCAGTAGGAAGCGACTGCCGGTATTTCGAGTTTATATTTGTCCGCGGTTTTTCTTATTTCAGGCGCCAGGCTGCCAAGATTCTTTACGCCTATATCGGCTTTGTGTTTTCCCCAGAAACCGAAGGGCCCTTTTCTTTCTTCCTCAGAGAGATCCCTGACCCTGAGTTCTATCCCCGCGCATCCGAGAGACGCTGTAAATTCGCAAATCTCTTCCAGCGTATGCTCCGGCATAAGAATTGTGAAAATAGACAGTTTCATGGCAGATCCTCCTGCGCTTAAACACTATTTAAGTAAAATATTATAGCATCAAAATACCTGAAAAAAAATCTTTTTCCGTCACTTTGCCTGAAACAGCCCGGACTAAGGCTGTAATAGTTCTTTATTCTCCCCATAAGAGAACTTTTTCCTGATAATCACCATGGCGGCAAAGAGTATCGCCGCTACAATGCCAAATAGCAGCCTGGGGCTGTAGGAAAAAATAAAGCCCGCCAGCGGCGCTGCGGGTATAGCGGAAATCAACAGAAGCGTGTTAAAGACAGAGAGGATCCGGGTGCGTTCGGTATCAGACAGTATGTTCATGCTGTAAGAATCGGAAAGCGGCCTGAAGAAAGCCATCCAGATTCCGGAAAGGACCGCCGCGATCAGGACAAAAGAAGTGGTTCCTGCGGGCGAGATCACATAAATAAGTTGAGCGGCAACCGCCAGCGCGGTGCCTCTCAATAAATATTTCTTGTAATGCTCCTTCTTGACGCTGGGGATAAAGATCAGCATAATCATAACCATAACCATGGAAAAAACAAACGGCAGGACTGTAATATCGGTTTTGTTCAACCCGAGGCCGCTTTTCTCGGTAAGGAACAAAGTCGAAAAAGTATTGCCCATGACCAGCGCGAAGACCACAAGCATCCTGACGATACAGAACCAGAACAGCTCGCTCCTCTGCCTGATCTTCCTGAAGGATTCCTTGAATTTTTCCAGTTCCAACTTAAAACTATAATGGTTCTTCTTACTCACCAGCCGCCGCCCTTCCTCCGTTTCTTTCAATTTTAGAGTACGGTACAGAACCGCAAAGGCTGTGGAAGCCGAGCCGATAAGGAACATAAGCCTTACCGCCGGGGTAAAGCCGAAGAGGGAAATAAAAACACCCGCGAGCGGCATAAAAAAAGCCGCCGTATTGGCAGCCATCGCCAACAGAGCGTAAATATTAGCCCGTTTCTCCTCTTTAATTCCCTCAATAAAGAGGTTTGCCCAGGACGGCTGGCCCACCAGACATATACTATTTAATAATGTCGCGGCCATTATCCACCAGATATCCTGCGCAAAGGCAAAAACCAGATAGGAGGTGGGCCAACAAAGCGCGTCAAATATCATAACAGTTTTTTTATGCCCCCAGCGCTCCGCGAAAAATCCGCTCATTACGGAAGATATAGCTTGCACGGATACGGCTAAACCTCCGACGAGCCCTATTTCTCCCCCGCTCATGCCGAGTTCTTTCATGTAGGGAGCCGCATAGAAGGCTGTCCAGGTGATGGGTATCAGCCAGTTCCACTCGGTCAGGATAATATGCCTGGAGTTGCCTTTAAGGGAAGATGCAAAATCCTGTATCCTTGTGGTCTGGTAGCCTACAAAATAGAGGGAATTTTTTACCAGGGAGGAAACTGTGCTTGTAATCTGCTCAATTATCATACGGGGAGTTTAACATAAAATTGCTTGTGAAAGCAAAGGTATAAGGTTTGCGGCGTCAAAAGAAAAGGGCTTGATCTCAAGCCCTTAGTTTAGATTATGAACATTTCTAACATTTCAAATGTCATGAACTTTCTTATTCTTTCATTTCAATTGCTTCCAGAGGGCATACACCTGCGCAAATTCCCGCGCCGTCGCACTCCTCGGGTTTAGTAAGTTTTGCTACTCCGTCAACAAGTTCAAGGACTTTGTGGCCGCAGGTATCAACGCAAACACCACAGCCTGTGCACAGATCCTTGTTTATAACCGGGTGCTTCACTTTCTTACTCCTATTAGCGAGACAATCAGTGTTTTTTTCCCACGCACTTCGTCGCCCCCGCGCACCATTCAACACAGGCTTTCAGTTTTGCTTTCACAATAGAACTCCCGCATTTAGTGCACTTTGCCTTGGTCTCGTCAGAGAATATCTCAACGCAGGCGCCGCATTTGGGGCACTTGTAAATGCCGACTCTTAGATGGGTTTCTTTACAGGCCATCTTTATTCCTCTGCCGCTTCGACGCTTTTCACTTCCGGAACTTCTTTTTTAAGAAATTTCTCTATGCCATTCTTTAAGGTCATCTGCGCCATAGGGCAGGAACCGCACGCCCCGGTAAGTTTTACTTTTACCACTCCGTCCGCAGAAACGCTCCTGAATTCAACATCTCCTCCGTCCGCCTGCAAATTCGGCCTTACTTTTTCTAATGCTGCTTTCACTTTTTCTATCATTTTAGCTCCTATTTCGCTGCGCGAAATTGATTACACTGATTAGGGTAATAAGATTTAACAGATTACCTGTTAGTATTGTACTGTTTCTGTTAGTTATTATGTATGACCTTAATCATGTAATCGGGCAGTTTGATAATTTATTGCCCGATTTGATTACACGGATTAGATAGAAAGATTACACAGATTAGAAACACGGATTATACAGCAAGATTACACAGATTAGAAACACGGATTATACAGCAAGATTACACGGATTAGATACACGGATTAGAAACGCAGATTACACAAGCAGATTACAAGTATTAAACTGATTTAACGAATTACTGCTTTAATCTGTGTAATCTCTTTATACTAATCAGCGTAATCGTTTTTTTAGAA
>JBAXDA010000068.1:0-6947 GCA_037141215.1 Candidatus Firestoneibacteriota bacterium
AAAAATATTAAAAGACACCCAAAAAATTGACGGAATTAGCAGCAAAAAGCTGATAATATAAAAGCCTGCCGGAGTTTCAAAACGCAAGTAAACTCAAGCCGGGTATTCCAGGGACAAGCGTTAAAGGATAAGCAGTAACGTTGCTATTATTAAGCCACTTTGAGGCAAAGTCAATTATTGGCAGAGTTTTAAATATTGGAAATGCGAATCCGAAAAGGATATAATAAAGCAGTTTTAGATCTGTTCGAAGGTTGAATCAATCCCGCCTTCTGTTTAGCGCGCAGTAGTTTGAGCGCAGGTGAAAAATGCCCAGCAGAAAAGAAAAAATAATAAAGCCCAAGAAAATAGCAGCCGCAAGAGCTGTGAAATCCCCGGAAAAGACACCAATTAAAAAAGTCTCTGCCGTAAAACCCGCAAAGAAGGCGAGCCCGGTCAAAATTCTTAAAAAACGCACCCCGAGACCACCGGCAAAAAAGAAAACTTTATCCGCAAAAACACCTATCCCGTCTGAATTGCCCGTAAAAATAGAGTTCAAGGAACCTACTGCGATCCGTTCTTTTAAGCCAGGTCCGGCAGATGAAGATTGCGCCGCGTTGTTCCCCGGATTTTATAACGAGACTTGCCTTACCGCGATGGCCAGGGATCCCCACTGGCTCTATGTTTACTGGGAAGTTGAAAGCGCGGCGCTTGAAGAGATGAAAAGGAAACTTGGCGGTGAATATTCCCGCTCCTCAACAATCCTGCGGGTTTATGATGTTACGGATATTCTGTTTAACGGCAACAACGCACACAGATGTTTTGACATAAATCTTTCACGGCTGACTAACAGCTGGTATATTCACACAGGAGAAGCAGGCCGCGCCTGGATAATTGATATCGGCGTTCTGACAGCGGGAGGCAATTTTTATCTTTTCGCGAGGTCAAACACCACCAAGACGCCTCAAGACAGAGTTTCGGACCTGCAGGATGAAGCCTGGATGCTCTCTGAAGAAATCAGCCAAAAATTATTTCCCGAAGATTACAGGACTTTAGGAACGGCAGCCGGCCATACTTCAAGCCGGATAATCAAACGCCTGCAGAAGAATCTTTCCCTCGGAGGTAGTTCAAGCTGGTCAGGCGCGCCGGGCGGTAAGACTGCCTCTCCGCTATTCTGGCTAAGGGCGGGAACAGAGATAATAATCTACGGCGCGACCGAGCCTGATGCCGCGGTGAGCATAAACGGAAAGCCGGTAAAACTTGAAAAGGACGGTGCTTTCAGCGTCAGATTCAGCCTGTCGGACGGGACTCAGGCGGTAAATGTAGAGGCGGTCTCGCGTGACGGCAGGTTTCTTAAAGGTTTGACCATTGATGTATCAAAAAAAACGGAGGGCAGATCAACATGAAAGGCTATCTTTCTCTTGTTCTGCACGCCCACCTGCCTTATATCAGGCATCCCGAGCATGAAGATTTTCTCGAAGAGGACTGGTTCTACGAGGCTATTTTTGAAACCTATATCCCGCTGCTCCTGGTTTACGAGAGGCTGCTGAAGGATAATGTCGATTTTCGCGTTACGATGTCGCTAACCCCGCCGCTTCTTTCCATGCTCTCTGATCCTTTGCTGCAGAACAGAGCCCTGCATTATATAGAAAAACTTGTTAAGCTTTCCGCAAAGGAAATTACGCGCACGGAGTACCAGCCTGAGTTCAATAAAGTAGCCAGGATGTACAGTTGGAAATTTGAAGAGGCCAGGGATTACTTCTTAAGTTATAACAAGAATCTTGTAAGCGCTTTCAGAAAAATTCAGGAGGCAGGAAAGCTTGAAATAATAACCTGCTGTGCGACTCACGGATACCTGCCTTTGATGCTTAATCAAAAAGCCGTCAACGCGCAGATAAAAGTCGCAGTTGATACACACAAAAGACTCCTCGGAAGACAGCAAAACGGCATCTGGCTTGCCGAGTGCGCGTATTATCCGGGCGTGGATTATTTGCTCAGAGATAATGGCATCAAGTTCTTTTTTGTTGACACACACGGAGTCCTTTTCGCGGCGCCGAGGCCGAAATACGGTATTTTCGCACCGGTTTTTTGTAAATCCGGCGTCGCGGCATTTGCCAGGGATGTGGAATCCAGCAAGCAGGTCTGGAGCGCGAAGGAAGGCTATCCCGGCGATACTTTCTACAGAGAGTTCTATCGTGATGTTGGCTTTGATCTTGATTTTGATTATGTACGGCCTTTTATAAACGCTGACGGAACCAGGACCTTTACGGGCATGAAATATTACCGGATCACCGGGGAAGGAAGCCATAAGGAAGTTTATCTGCCTGAGATTGCGATGGAAAAAGCGGCGGCGCATGCCGGAAACTTCCTCTTCAACAGGGAAAAACAGGCGGAGTGGCTCGCGGAGGGTATGGATCGAAAGCCGATAATTATATCCCCGTATGACGCCGAGCTCTACGGACACTGGTGGTACGAGGGCCCCGATTTCCTGAATTTCCTCTTCAGAAAGATGCATCACGACCAGGACGCTATTAAGATGACGACTCCGAGCGAGTATCTCGCCGAATATCCGAGGAACCAGGTCTGTCAGCCCTCCGAATCAAGCTGGGGCTACAAAGGTTATCACGAGGTCTGGCTGGAAGGCGGAAATGACTGGATCTACAGGCATCTTCACAAAGCAGCGGATAGAATGTGCGAGCTCGCGGAAAAATTCAGAGAACCTGACGGCTTAAGAAGAAGAGCCTTGAACCAGGCGGCAAGAGAACTGCTTCTTGCTCAAGCCTCGGACTGGGCTTTTATTATGAAGACACAGACCAATGTTGCTTACGCGATCAAGAAAACAAAAGAGCATATAGTCAGGTTCACCAGGCTTTATAATGACCTGAAGAATAACTGTCTTGACGAGGTCTGGCTTGCCGATGTGGAATCCCGGGACAATATTTTTCCGGAAATTGATTATAAGGTCTACGGGTAAATAGCAAAAGAAAGCCGGTAGAGAGCGCCGAAAGAATAAGCGAAGCGCGGACTCATACCAACCCTTTAACCCCAATGACGAACCGTATAGAGCTAATCCAGTTTCACAAGTGAAAACCGCAAAAAAGTCTCTTTTCCGGCAAACAAATATTTGTAGAGTTTTCATGGGATATTGGGTAAAATAACCATATGAAACTCGATGAGGCGAAGAAGAAAATAGAGAGTCTAAAAGACGAGATACGCTATCACGAGCGTAAATATTATATTGAAGCTGCGCCGGAAATACCTGATCCTGAGTTTGATAAACTTATGAAAGAATTGGAAGCTCTGGAATTCGAGTTTCCGGAACTTGTTACTCCTGATTCTCCCGCCGGGCGTGTTGGCGGCGAGCCTTTAAAGGAATTCAAATCAGTAGCACACAAAGTCCCCATGCTCTCCCTTGACAACACCTATAGCGCTGAAGAATTAAAGGCCTTTAACGAAAGAGTTGAGAAGAGCCTGAAACAGTCTGCCGAATATATTGTAGAACCCAAGATAGACGGGGTTGCGGTAAACCTTTTCTATAAGGACGGAGTGCTCTCCCAGGCCTCAACAAGAGGAGACGGCGTCAGGGGAGATGATGTAACGGCGAATATTAAAACTATTAAGTCTCTCCCCCTGAAGATTGCTTTCAAGCCCGGACTGGAAGTAAGGGGAGAAGTTTACTTTACCAGGGACGATCTTGCAAAGATAAACGCGGGGAAAGAGGCAAAGGGCGAGGAATTGTTTGCCAACCCGAGGAACGCGGCTGCCGGTTCGCTCAAGCTCCTGGATCCAAAACAGGCGGCAAAGAGAAATTTGAAAATTTTCCTGCATACCCTCGGATCCGTTGACAATGATCTCTGGAAAACCCACGAAGAGATGCTTGCCGGAATAAACAAAATAGGACTGCCCGCAGTTAATCCCGCAAAGAAATGTAAAACTATAGAAGAGGCTGTCAAATACATCAATTCTTTTGAGGAAAAAAGGGACTCTCTGCCCTTTGAGATAGACGGGATGGTAATAAAGGTCAACTCCTACGAAGAGCAGAAGGTGCTGGGGACTACAAATAAAAGCCCCAGGTACGCCATTGCCTTTAAATTCAAGGCAAGACAGGCTGTTACGAAGCTCCTTGACATCCTGGTGCAGGTCGGACGAACGGGTATTCTGACTCCGGTGGCAGTTCTGGAGCCTGTTCTGCTTTCCGGATCCACCATAAGCAGGTGCACTCTGCACAACGAGGACGAAATAAAACGCAAGGATCTAAGGGTCGGAGATACGGTCGTAATTGAGAAGGGAGGGGAAGTTATTCCCAAGGTTATTGGCGTGGTGGAATCAAAACGGACAGGGAAAGAAAAACCTTTTAAGATGCCCGGGAACTGCCCGGTCTGCGGATCAAAGGTTACGCGGATAGGCGAGCTGGTGGCGCTTAGATGCCAGAATGTTTCCTGTAAAGCTCAGATTGCTGGGCGGATAGAGCATTTTACCTTGCGGACGGCAATGGATATTGAGAATTTCGGGCCAGCCATTGCGGATAAACTTATCTCGACAGGTAAGGTGAAGGACTATGCGGACCTTTACTTTCTCGGGAGAGATGAACTCTCGGAGATGGAGAGAATGGGAGACAAGTCCGCTCAAAATCTCGTGGACGCCATAGAGAAGAGTAAGAAAAATACGCTCTCCCGCCTGGTCTTTGCGCTCGGTATAGGTGATGTCGGTGAGAATACCGCTGAGCTTTTGATCTCAAAGTTTGCAAGCCTTGAGGAGCTGGCCTGTGCCTCCGCGGAAGACCTGCAGAAAATAAGGGGCGTAGGGCCCAAAGTTGCGGTAAGCATAAACAATTTCTTTTCCGAAAGCCACAACAAAGAGGTAATAGAGAAATTAAAGAAAGCAGGCGTAAACACAAAACGCAGAAAGGAAGAGCTGATTACGGGGGGGAAGTTCAAGGATCTGACTTTTGTCTTCACGGGAGAGCTCTCAACCATGTCCAGGGATGAAGCCGAACGGGAAGTAAAGAAGCTCGGGGGCACGGCCTCAGGGAGCGTCTCGTCAAAGACCACATATGTTGTGGCAGGCGAAAGTGCCGGTTCAAAATATAAGAAAGCGGTAAAGTTAGGCATAAAAATATTAACGGAAGAGGAATTTAAGAAATTACTATAATGTATTTTCGGTATTCGCAATCTTTGCGTTCATCGGTGTCATCAAGTAAGTTGTTATCGGTGTCATCGTTTTGTAAGTGATTATCTGCGACGCAGACTAAAGAGCCTGCGGCTACAACGGCAAGAATATAAATTATCGGGGCGTTGAATTTCACAAAGATACATGTGAAATCCAAACGCCCCTTTGGCGTTTTAGGGGGTATCATATATGAAAATTGGAACAATCGGATATTTTGCGGTCTTAGCTTTGTATTCCTGCAACGCAGGCTCGGCAGAAATGCCTTTCCTTCAGACTCAGAGCAGCGCGAGAACAGAAGCTATGGGAGGAGCAATTGCAGGAATGGCCGGAAATAGCAATTCTGTTTTTGGCAATCCTGCCGCACTCTCGTCATTAAAAGGCTCTGAATTGTCATTTTCTCATTTTGAATACTACGGAGGGATTCGCCACGAAACTGTTTCTGCCGTAAGCGAACTTGCAAACGGTACAGCCCTTGGCTTGAGCCTTGTTTACATCAATAACGGAGAACAGGACAGGCGCGATATCTTTGGAGTCCGGTCAGGCAATTTTACGCCCTTTCAGCTGGTGCCGACGCTTTCTTTTTCTACGGCTATAAACAAGGATATTTCTTTCGGCGCTAATGTAAAAGTACCGTATGAGAACATTGACGATTACTCGTCCGCGAAAGTTGTTTTTGATCTTGCGGCGTTTCTTAATGTCGGAGAAGGCTTTACCGCGGGCATTAACTTCCAAAATCTCGGGCTTTACGAGAACCTTCCGGTGAATCTGAAAGCCGGAATGGGATATTTCTCGGCTTCTTTATCGGCTGGGTTGGATCTGAACTGCAAGCCAGGAGGTCCGTCCGCGCTTGGTTTTGGATTGGAAGAAACCGTTCTCGCAGGCTTTCCGCTGAGAGCCGGCATCAAATATGATACAGGCGAAGCCTTTAATCTGCTAAATTCACTCTCTTTCGGTTTTGGCGTTAAGATTACCCAGCTTAGCCTGGATTATGCTTTCAAACTGCGGGAGGATCTCGGAAATACGCATTATGTGACTGCGGTTGTAAGGTTTAAGTAAAATTAAACATTCAGCGCGGTTTGTAATGGTTCTTTTTCTTTATTCTATTAAACCATAGAGATTGACTTTTGCTCCCTTCTGTTGTAAAACAAAACATGAAAAGAAAAGCGCTTATTTATTATTTTACCGGCACCGGCAACGCTCTCTGGCTTGCCAACCGTTCCGCAGGAGAATTGAAATCGGCAGGGTTTGAGGTTGAGTTAAGCAGGCTTGACGCTGATAATTACTCGCCTGTGAACGGGCACGAAGCAGCAGAAGTTGTCGGGATAGTCTCTCCTGTTTACGGGTTTGGACTCCCGCAGATTGTAGTAAAATTCCTCCGCCGTCTTCCGGAAAGTCTGGGACAGAAGGCTTTTGTTTTTATTTCAACAGGCAATACAGAAACTTTTGAAATTAAAGGCCTGCCTTTTTCCGTGCCGCCCACCGAAGGTATCTGCACCTGGCAATGCGCGTATTACCTGTACAAGAAAGGTTACGACCTGTTACTGGCGGAAGCCTTTGAAATGGCGACAAACTGGGTTATGTTTCTTAATGCCCCGGACGGGAAGTATTTGGCTGAACTGGAACTCAGGAATTCCGCAAAGATTAAACAGCTAATTAGAGGGATGACGGAAGGGGACAGTGTCATAAAAGGACCCGGTAAAATTATGTCGGTCCTTCTCGGGCTGGTCTATCTGTGTTTTCTGCTTTTTGCGAGAAGATGGCTCGGCAAAACTTTTACGGTTACCAAAGAATGCAACGGCTGC